>JBATAT010000316.1:0-4265 GCA_049662005.1 Tepidiformaceae bacterium | reverse complement strand
CCCGGGCACGATGAAGGCCCAACGGCGACAGCAACAGTTGGCGAAGAGCATGGCGCTATCGCCGCGTGGCGATGCGCGACGCTAGACGATTTCGTGGACGAACTTGAGCGGACGACGGGCCGGGTTCACCGGCACGAATAGTTAGCGGACGGCGTCGAGGACTGCCTTGAGGTCGCCATCGATGAGTGCCTGCACGGGGAGGCGGAGGCCGGGGAACTGGGCGCTTTCGATGATGCCATCGGCGGCGGGGTCGCGGCGGACGTACTGGCCTTCGGTCAGTTCAAACCAATCGAGCTCTCCATCGCGAACTCGCCAGACGATGTACTCGCGCACGCCGTTGCGGCGGTAGACGTTCTTCTTGCTGTAGAGGTCGCGCGAAACCGAGCTTGCGGCAACTTCGACAACGAGTTCGGGTGCGCCCTCGAGGATGTCCTTGTCGCCGATCCGGGCGGTCCCTCCGGTGGTTCGCCAGAGGAAAATATCAGGTTGGAACTGATTATCCGGATCGAGGCGAACTGAAGTGTCGCTATGCACTCGTACCGTGTCATGGAGCCTTCGATATGCAATGAGCCATCCGGTCAGGAGGCTCTGGCCCTCCCCGTGACTCAGACTTACTGGAGATGCCAAGAACACCACTCCTTCGATCAGTTCGGCTTTCTTGAGTTCTGGCATGGCTTCGTAGCGGCGTTCGAACTCGATCGAGGTGAGCCGGTCGCCGTTCTCCAGCGGGGGCACGAAGTCGAGGTTTTGGGCGGTCACCATGCTGTGGAGTATATACCGCTCAACCGTGGCTGTTCGCCCATTCGAGCAGGCCCGCGACGTCGCGCGTATTCATGATGCGATCGGCGGTGACGTTGCATTGCTCGGCGCGGTCGCAGCCGTAGGGCTGCCAATCGAGTTGCCCGGGCGCGTGGGCATCGGAATCAATCGTGAAGATGCATTCCATCTCCTCAGCGAGGCGGAGCAGCCTCCGAGGCGGATCGAGGCGTTCGGGCCGCGAGTTGATTTCGACGGCCTTGCCGAACTGGCGGCAGGCTTCGAACACAATTTCTGCATCGAACTCAGATTCGGGGCGATTCTTCCCGGTGACGTAGCGACCTGTGCAATGGCCGAGGATGTCCATGTTCGGGTTGGCGATGGCCATCACCATGCGGCGGGTCATGGCTTCCCGCTCCATCCGAAGCTTGCTGTGGACGCTCGCGACCACGATGTCGAGTTGGGCAAGCAGGTCCGGCTCCTGATCGAGCGCGCCGTCGTCGTGGATGTCGACTTCGATCCCGGTGAGGATTCGGAAGGGCGCAAGTTCCGCATTGAGTTCCGCGACGACAGCAAGCTGGCTACGCAGGCGTTCGGCCGTGAGCCCGCGGGCCACGGTGAGGCGGGGGGAATGGTCGGTGAGGACGATGTACTGGTGGCCGAGGGCGATGGCTGTCTCGGCCATTTCGCGGATCGGCGAGCCACCATCGGACCAATCGGAGTGGACGTGGCAATCGCCTTTCAAGGCTGCGCGAAGGGCACGGCCCCCTTCCGGTGGCCAGGAACTCTTTGCTTCGAGGTTCGCGAGGTAGCCCGGCACTTCGCCGGCGAGGGCTTCAGTGATTACCCGGGCGGTCGCATCGCCGACGCCTTTGAGGGTCTTCAGCGCACCGCGGTTGTTCAGTTCGGCAAGCTCGCTCGGCGCTAGCGCGCCGATGACCGCGGCAGCGCCCCGGAATGCCTTGACCCGGTAGGCCGGCTCGTTGGCGCGTTCGAGTAGAAAGGCGATAGAGCGGAGCGCTTCAGTTGGTTCCACAGCATGGATAATAACGTGAGCCCGTCGTGACTGACCTTCACGGAATTGCGCCGTATCATTCGCGCTCATGGCCGCTTCTGCAGACCCGGCGCCCGTTTCGGAACGCGACCCCGAGGCCCTCTCGCGGTACCTGCTCAGCTTCGATTGGCCCTTCCGTAACGAGGAGGTACACAAGATCCTGGTGAGTGGGGGCCTCCCCCTCTGGCGCCAGGTGCTGCGGTTTGTGCCGAACCCGAAGGAGCGAGGCAAAGCACTGGAACTCGGGAGCCCGCCGTTCCACATCACGCTCCTCCTGCAGCGGTTCCGAAACTACGACCTCTCGCTCACCGGATTCGCGGCCGATGGCCGCCCGGAAATCGAACAACACCTCGAAAGTGCCGAGTTCGGCGAAGCGTACGACTTCACGTGCACCTGTTTCGATGCCGAAAAGGACCGCTTTCCGTATCCCGACGACACGTTCGACCTCGTGACCTGGTGCGAAGTCATCGAGCACCTGACGGAGAACCCGGTGC
Organism: Tepidiformaceae bacterium; assembly: GCA_049662005.1. Classification (GTDB taxonomy): domain Bacteria; phylum Chloroflexota; class Dehalococcoidia; order Tepidiformales; family Tepidiformaceae; genus Amarobacter. The sequence continues at coordinate 1,961 of JBATAT010000316.1, read as the reverse complement.
ACACGCTGGCCGAGATCCACCGGGTGCTCAAACCGGGTGGGGCGCTTGTGCTTTCCACGCCGAATGCAAGCAGGGCGGATTCGATAGCGAACTTCCTCTCCGGCCGGAACATCTACGACCCGTACCACCTTGGCGCGCCGCTCAAGGGCTCGCGTCACAGCCGCGAGTACACCCTTTCTGAACTGCGTGAGCTCCTGGAGGGCTGTGGGTACGGCATCGACCGAATCGAAGACATCGACATCTACCCGCCGGAGAGCCGGAACCGGCGCGTGTTTCGCTGGCTGCTCAACAACGTTGCGACGCGGCTGACGAAGGGGCGCTACCGTTACCATCTCTTCGTCCGAGCACGCAAGACGAAGCAACCCTTTCGCTGGAACTTCCCGGCACGGTTGTTCGACGGGGGCCACCTCGCCTTCCACATGTCGCCGCGCGATTCGACGGTGACGTTCGGGGAGAACGAAGTGATCCACATCGCGATGGGCTGGCATGACCTCCAGGAAGGGCCTGGCGGCCTGTCTTACCGGCGCTCGGGCGATGTGGGCGATGTGTACCTGCTGAGCAACGAGCTGGTGACGAGCGTGACCGCAAAGGTCGCGGGGGGCTCAGGCGAGGCACAGTGCTGGCACGACAACGGCGGAGACCTCGTCCTCCTGGGATTGGTGAAGTTGGATGCGCCGGCCGGAAGCTGGACCGAAGTAACCATCCCCGTGTCGAGCGACTACCAGCCGGGAAACCCACTGCACGTGCGTTTCGATGTGCCGGGCGGGCTGGATGTCGCCCGGGTTGCTGCGGACTGAGCAGTGCTCGTTTACAAACAAATTGCGTGGCCGCTTTCGCGTTTGCTAGGATCGTGCAAAGGCGGGCGTGGGCATGGATGCGTCATCCGTCCTCGTGCTGAATCAGAACTACGAGCCGCTTAACGTGTGCAATGTGCGGCGCGCTCTGGTGCTTGTGCTGCGCGGCAAAGCCGAGGTGATCGAGGCGGCAGAGGCGGCCTTTCACTCGGCCACAACGAGTTTCACGCTCCCCTCGGTCATCCGCCTCATCCACATGATCCGGCGTCCCCGGCCGAAGATCCGCCTCACCCGGAAGGAGATCTTCGCGCGGGACGGCTGGCAGTGCGTTTATTGTGGTCGCCAGACGCGAGACCTGACCCTCGACCACGTGATGCCCCGGCACCGCGGCGGCCCGCACACCTGGGAGAACCTGGTCAGTGCCTGCAGGATCTGCAATCACAAGAAAGCGGGGCGCACCCCCCAGGAAGCACGCATGGCGATGAACCTTCAACCTTGCATCCCCCGGGTTTCGATTTACCACGCCTTCTTCCCCTACCTCGGCAACCAGGAGGAGTGGCGGAAGTTCGTGCCGGGATGGGAGGCGGCGGTTGCGGTGGCAGCCGGCTAAGGCCCGATTGCAACTTTAAGCTCTAAACGCGTGACGCCATTCGCCCGTCACCCTATCCTTCCGCATAGTTCGCATCTATCGAGGGAATTGATGACACAGGTAGCAGTCGATTGGCGTTCCAAACTTTCGGGCAAGCTCGTTTCGCCCGAAGAGGCGATTGCGCTGGTGCAGGATGGTGACGTCGTCTGGGCCGGCGGATGGACCTCCGTCCCTCCGCAATTGTGCGCTGCACTTTCGGCCCGCGGGCCACAGTTGAAGGACGTAACGGTTGTTTCGTTCCTGACGCCGTTCAAGTGGGATACACCCGAAAACCTGGCCAATTTCAGAGTGGTCACGGGGTTCGCAAGCCCGCTTGATCGAACGGCGGCGCGCGAAGGCCGCATCGAATATATCTCCGTGGGGCAATTCCGCGAGGGAGTCATGCCGCCGGGGCTCGACCGCTACGACGTTGCCATGATCCCGATTTCGCCTCCCGACGACGAGGGTTGGTGCTCGTTCGGAAGCGGCGTTTTCTTCGGGCCGACAGTGGCCAAAGCGACGCCCCGTCTGATCGGCGA
>JBATAT010000315.1:0-1565 GCA_049662005.1 Tepidiformaceae bacterium | reverse complement strand
GGCGAACACACCGCCAGCGTACTGGCAACAGAACTGGGGCTGACCGATGCCGAGATCGACGCTCTTGGAGAAGCAGGCGTGCTGGGATTGCGGGAGGCCGTCGGGGTTTAGGCAGAACCTGCACGATCGCCCGCCATTTGCCATGATTCATTCGTGGCCGATTTCCTGACGGGCAAGTTGCTGCTTGCAAGCCTGCGCATCGTGGAACAAACGTTCTTTCGGACGGTGGTACTGGTTTGCGCGCACGACGAGAACGGTGCGCTCGGGATTGTGATTAACCGGCCGTTGAAGTCAGAGGCGATAGCCAGCCACATGCCGCAACTCGAACGGCTGGCGAGGCCACCGGTATGCGTCTTTCATGGTGGACCTGTGGAACAGACGGCGGCGATCGCGCTGGGGCGCTGGAAGCCAGTGCTGGATTTCCCGGCACCGAAGATGGTTGTCGGACGGACCAGTTTGCTGGACCTTTCGGCGCCGATCTCGGAGTTCGGCCCCAGCCTCGAGGAGGTGCGGCTCTTCGCGGGATATGCGGGGTGGTCGGGCGGGCAGCTCGAGGCGGAGGTCGAAGAAGAATCGTGGTTCGTTGTGGATGCGCAAGAAGGGGATGTGTTCGACGCCGAGCCGGAAATTCTCTGGCGAAGGATCCTGCAGCGCCAGAGCGGGAAGCTGGCAATGTTCGCGTGGGCGCCGAAAGACCCGGGAGTTAACTAGCCACGGCCTGCTGAACTGCTAGTGGAACTGAACGACCGCGAAGCCCCGCACACTCGGTTCACCGGCATGGTTGATGATGGCGAGTTCGAGGTCGCCGCGACGCGTACCACCCTCTTCGTAGATGCGAGCTACGCGCCCGGCGACGTCGATGGGGTCATTCGTCTGGTCCGGGCGGCGGTGAGCGGCGCGAACCTGGCGGATCCAGCCTGCGTCCCCCAGCCACTCGTCGACGGCCCTGTAGAGGAGGCCCACCTTCAACGGCCCGGGGACGATGGTGCCGGGCATGCCAATCGCTTTCGCCGCTTCCGGGTCATAGAAAAAGGCGGGGAAGGTCCACTGCAGGGCGCAGTGCCGGATGACCATGCCGAGCGACGGTTGCAGATGGAGCACCGGCAGTTCATCGCCTTCGCGAACTGTGGCCGGGTCGACAGTCATTCGGATGCCTCGCGCCCGGCGGCATCGCGAGCTTTCGCCTCGGTGGGGTCGTACTGGGTCATGGTGCGTCCGCTGCGGGCGACAACTTCACCGTCGGAATCGCGGTAGACGACCTCGGCGCGGAAATCGATGCTGTAGCCAAAGCGGCCACCGAAACGCTCGTGGACATCGACGAGCCGATGCGACGCCTTGAGGGTTTCGCCCATGCGGAATGGCCGTTCGAACTCCCATTCGTTCGAAATCAGGATCGAACTTGGCAACAGGCTCGGAAGGCCCTGCGACTCGTCGTCCACTTCAAGCGCGGCGATCGCATATCCCGAGACAGGTTCGCCCGGGGCGGGAATACTCTCGGGAACCCGGCCGGTGTACACCTCAACCGCGTGCCGCCAGCCGCGGGGAGTGACTTCGACCGAACCCAG
>JBATAT010000314.1:0-5982 GCA_049662005.1 Tepidiformaceae bacterium | reverse complement strand
AGTGGGTCTCCGGGCGCGAAGAGATCCTCGGCTCGGCCGAGACAGTTACGGCGCACCTCCAGCAAGCCGCTGGACGCATCCCCGGGGCCGGCGACCCACCGACCCACGAAACAACCTCGCGCGCCGTAGAACTCTTCGCCGAGGTGTTTGACCGGGAATGGGGCGGGTTTGGCCAAGCGCCCAAGTTCCCGAGCCCGACGAACCTCGCCTTCCTGCTCAGCGTCCACGCAAGGGATGCGGATTCGGACATGGGCAAGGCCGCACTCGAAATGGTGGTGCACACACTCCGGGCGATGGCGACGGGTGGCATGTACGACCAGCTGGGCGGCGGTTTCTCCCGCTACAGCGTTGATGGCGAGTGGATGGTGCCGCACTTCGAAAAGATGCTGTACGACAACGTCCAGCTCGCGCGCGTTTACCTGAATGCGTACCAGATCACCGAGGATGAAGGGTTCGAAAACGTCGTGCGTGAGTCGCTGGACTTCCTCCTCGATGAGATGCGCGACCCCGAGGGCGGTTTCTACGCCGCCCTCGATGCCGACAGCGAAGGCATTGAAGGCAAGTACTACGTCTGGACGGAGGCGGAACTGCGGGCGGCCCTCGGTGAGGATGCAGAGCTCGCAATGGCCTGGTTTGGCGTTACGGCCGAAGGGAACTTCCGCGACCCGCACCATCCTGAACTGACGGGCCGGAATGTGTTGAGCGCACGCGCCACGCCCGCCGAACTGATCGAGCGGTTCGGACTATCCGCCGACGAGTTGGTCGCTCGCCTTGAGGCGATGGTGGAGAAATTGCTCGAGGTTCGTGGCGGGCGCGTTCGCCCCGGTCTCGATGACAAAGTGCTGACGAGTTGGAATGGCCTTGCCCTCGCAGCGTTCGCGGAGGCCGGCCGGGTGCTCGGCGAGATCCGCTACCAGGTTGCGGCGGCAGAGCTTGCGACCTTCATCCGGTCGTCGGTCTGGGCGGAGGACCGCCTTTTGCACACCTGGAAGGGTGGTGAGGCGAAGGTCGACGGCATGCTCGATGACTATGCCTACGTTGGTCTTGGCCTCGTGGAGTTGTTCAAGCTCACCGGTGACGTGGCCCTCCTCGAATGGGCTCGCGACATGTGGGAAACCATCCTCGCGCGGTTCCACGATGACGAACTGGGCGGATTCTTCGAAACACCGGTTGACGGCGAAACGTTGATCCTCCGCCAGAAGCCGTTCTTCGATTCGGCCACGCCCTCGGGTAACGGAAGCGCGGCGCTGCTCGGCCTCTGGCTCGGGCGCTATTACAGCCGAAGCGACTGGGAGAGGTTCGCGGAAGAAGTGGCCGGGCAGGTTGCCGACCACCTCCTCCGCGCGGTCACCGGCTTCGGGACCGTCCTGCAGGCGATCGAATTCCTGGCCAGCCCGAGCCGCGAACTTGTCGTCGTCGGCTAGCCGGAGCGACGGGTTGTGCTGGAAGATGTGGTCGCCGAGCGCTTCCTTCCGTGGACCGCCATCGCGCCGACGCCTGATGCCGACGGGCTGCCGATGTTCGAAGGGCGGGAACCTTCGGGCGATGATGCGACCGCCTACGTTTGCGAAAACATGATGTGCTTGATGCCGGCGACCAGGCCGGAGCAGTTGCGGGCGATGCTCGCGCGGTGAGTGAGCGCCCAGACGGACAAGAAAAGATGATCGTTTGGACTTGGCGGCTCGTCGAACGGGGCGCATCATCCGCATAATCTCGCCCATGCGTAGAACAGGTGAACTTCGATGACTCAAGCGGAAACACTGACCGGCAAGGCCGGTACCACCGAACACTTCGATGTCCTCATCGTCGGTGCGGGTATCTCCGGGGTGGGTGCGGCTTACCACCTGACGGCACAACGGCCGGGGACGAGCTTCGTCGTCCTCGATGCGCTGGATAGCTTCGGCGGCACGTGGTGGACACATCGCTACCCGGGCATTCGTTCCGATAGCGACCTCTACACGTTTGGCTATCGGTTTAAGCCGTGGACTGGCCACCCGATCGCGACTGCCGAAGAGATCCTGAATTACATGCGCGAAGTCATCGACGAGAACGATCTTGGGCGCCACATTCGCTACAAGCACAGGATCACCTCGGCCAGCTGGTCGAGCGAAGAGAATCGCTGGAGCATCGAGGCGGTCCGCTCAGATACGGGCGAAACGGCCCGGTTCAGCGCGAACTTCCTCTGGATGTGCCAGGGCTACTACCGCCATTCCCAGGGCTACACCCCCGAATGGCCGGAGATGGATTCGTTCCAGGGCCAGATTGTCCACCCCCAATCGTGGCCCCAGGACCTCGATTACGCCGGGAAGAAGGTCGTCGTAATCGGCTCTGGCGCTACCGCGGCCACGCTCATCCCCGCCATCGCGAATGAATGCGCGCACGTGACCATGCTGCAGCGTTCGCCGACCTATTTCATCGCTGGCCGCAACCAGAACGACCTGGCCGATATGCTCCGCCAGCTCCAGATCGACGAGTCCTGGATCCACGAAATTGTTCGGCGCAAGATTCTCTTCGACCAGGACGCGTTTACGAAACGCGCATTCAACCAGCCCGAAGACGTGAAGCGCGAACTGCTCGCGGGGGTGCGCGCCTACCTTGGTGATGATTTCGATATCGAGACACACTTCACGCCGACCTACCGACCGTGGCGCCAGCGAATCGCTTTCGTCCCCGATGGAGACATCTTCAAGGGCATTCGCGCGGGCAAGGCCTCGGTCGTGACCGATGAAATCGACCGCTTCACCAGCGACGGGATCCTGCTCAAGTCTGGCGAACAGCTGCAGGCAGATATCATCGTCACGGCGACCGGGTTCAACCTGGCAGCGCTCGGCGACATCGAGTTTGTCATCGATGGCAAACCGCTCGTGTTCTCCGATACCGTGACCTACCGCGGCATGATGTTCACGGGCGTGCCAAACCTGGTCTGGGTTTTCGGGTACTTCCGTGCCAGCTGGACGCTTCGCGCCGACCTCCTCGCAGACTTCGTGTTGCGATTGCTTGGGCACATGGAGGCGAAGGGCGCGAAGCGCGTCGAAGTCGCGCTCAGGGCAGAAGATCAGGACATGGAACTGCTGCCGTGGCTCGATCCGGAGAACTTCAACCCGGGGTACATGATGCGCGGGATGGACCTGCTCCCGAAGCGCGGCTCGAAGCCAGAGTGGCAGCACTCGCAGGATTACTGGCGAGAGAAGGATGAACTCCCGGCGATCGACCTCGACGGGTCCGAATTCTGCTACGCGTAATTGGTCAGAGCTGCTCGACGGCCGTTAGCGGCGTCTTTGCCGGATTGACCAGGTAGCGGAGCTCCGGCATCTGGATATCGGCCACCGCGTACGAGGCGGAGACCGGCCAGTGGGGCTGTGCACCGTCCAGTTTGAAGGCGGCAGCATCGAACGTTTCGAGTTCTGGCTTGCCCCGGTCAGCGCTCCGGAAGACGTAGTCCGGGTCTACCTGGATCAGACGCGAAAGCACGGCGCCATCTCGCTGGACCTTCGCCGCATTCAGGCCCGCGAGGTACTGGATGTCGTTCCCGGCAATGGGCTCGGGGTTCATCATCCGCATTTCGAGGACCGTCTTGCCGTCGTTCGTCACCTTCCCAATCACGCGGTCGTACCGCTTGGTGAGGGTGACTTCGCCGATGGTGAGCGGGTAGCCCCAGCGGGCCGAAAGCGCCTTCGCGGCCTGCGGTGAACTGCAGAACGCCCCTAACGAGAGGCCGCGCGGCCTCGCTCCGGAACGTGACCCGATGCGGGCTTCTGCCAGTGCATACGGCCCGGCGGGGCTCTCGGGCACATTCGTGATGGTAAGCACTACGGTGGGCGGCACCGTCGGATGCAACGCCGGCGGCAGGAGCGATGTGACCGCCTCGGCATCGATTTCGTACATGATCTGGAGGATTCCTGCCCCGGCGAGCTCCCAGGGTTCGCCCGATGGTTGGGTCACTACCGGGCCGGAATCGAAGGCGGATAACGGTCGCGTCCCGACGAGTGGCATCAGGCACCCCCTGCAGAGCTGCCGGCTGCGACCGGTTCCCTGGTGGCCGCGAACTTCGGCATGACTTCCTTCGCGAACAGCCGCATCGAGGCGAGCACCTCCGCTTGCGGGATTGTCTCGACCGCGTTGAGCAAGAAGTTGATTCGGTCGACACCGACCGATTCCCAGTTCTTGATCACCTCGACGATCCTGTCCGGGTTGCCGATCGCGAGGCCGTCGGGAATCTGCCCTTCGGGTGCACTCGAAGATTCGCGCCGCAGCGCCGGGAGCAGCCCGAGGTTCGGGTAGGAGCGGGTCGGATAGGCCTGGCGGGCCGCGAGAAGTTGTTCGGCCATGTAGTTGAAGGTGCCTGCCAGCCGTTTGCCCGCGTTCGCTCCGTATTCGAGGTCTGGATGGCACATGAGGAAGTTCACCGTATTCACCTGCTCGTTGACGAATGAGCCAACGGGGTCGCAGTACTTGATGCGTCTCCGATATTCGGCGATCTTCTTCTCCTGTTCCTTGAACCCGCCGAAGGTTAGCCCGAGGCTGCCCATTCCGCGATCGGCTGCATCGAGTTCCGTGCCTGGGCTCGTGACCGCGACCCACATGGGTGGATGAGGCTTCTGGAGCGGCTTGGGCAGGATGGTGCGTTGCGGCATCGAAAAGGCGCGGCCTTCGTACCCAAACCGTTCCTGCGTCCACATCTTGGGGATGATCCGGGTCCATTCGTCCCAGGTCTTCTTGGTTTCATCCGGGTCGGCGCCGAATCCGCCGAGTTCGGTCCAGGTCGCCGAGCGGCCGGTGCCGAACTCAAGCCGTCCGCCCGAGACGAGGTCCATCGTGGCCGCTACCTCGGCAGCCTTAATCGGGTTGTTCATCTGCGGAACGCAGACGACGATGCCGCGGCCAATGCGGATGTTCTTCGTCTGCATGGCAACGGCAGTCAGGAAGATTTCGGGCGCGGAGCAGTGCGAGTACTCCTCGAGGAAATGGTGTTCCACGGCCCAGACCTGGTCGAAGCCGAGTTCGTCGGCGAGGCGGGCCTGCTCGAGGCAATTCTGGTAGACGTCGTATTCGGTGGTTGGGCCCCAGGGGCGGGGGACGGAGATTTCGTAGAAGATCCCGAACTTCATGTGCGGCTCCTGCCGGCCGCCGGCGGTTGGCCGTAGGCCGTTGGCAAATTTCGTGGCGACTGTAGCACAGGCAAATAGGGAACAGGGAAGCGCCGCCCCGCGTTTCGATCAGCGGAGCACGTGTGGCTGGTAGAGAGACGTGATCGGCGACGCAGGCGCGTGTCGGCCTGGCGCCTCGTGGATGGTAATCGGGATCAGGTGCTCGAGAGATCCTTGTCTTCCATCTCCCAGGTGTGATCCATCGTATGGAATGCCGTGTGGCGAATGAGGAACCGGAGCGGCCATTTGCCGGCGGTTCGACCCTCCGCGTGGCGGGCGCGAATGGCGGAAAGGTAGTCCTCCCGGTGGGCACGAAGGGCTTCGCCGGCGATCGGGACTTCGGCGCCAGGCTTCAAGCCGGGCTCGCGGGGCGTCCATTCGTGCTCGTTCGCGAGGACGTGATGGACAATCCGGTCCCGGTCTCTGCCGCCACCGCGTGGGCCCTTCTTCAGTTCCGCTGACACCCTGGAGCGCACGTCGTCGAATACGCTCCAGCACGCCTGCATCAGGGCGAGCTCGCGCTCGAGCTCCTGCGGCGTGGCCTGCAGACGGTCGAAATCAGAGAAGGCGAACGAGATGCCCCAGAAGTCCGTGGAACCCGTTCCGGGATACGTCTCGACGACTTCGATGGCCTCGCTTTCAAGGGGAAGACCGGAATGTTCGGCTACTGCTGTGTAGCGAGGGATGTAGGCGCGCAAGGTCTCAAGCGCCTTTTCCGCGGTGGCGCCGCCGCGGGACAGGCCCGGCCAGCCCTGGGCAACCGCCACGACCTTCTTCCCTTTCGGGCCGACTTCGAGTTGGACACGAATGGGACTGCCCATGCGGGTGCTCCTGG
>JBATAT010000313.1:0-2704 GCA_049662005.1 Tepidiformaceae bacterium | reverse complement strand
CGCCCGTGGAGCGCCATCATGGTCGCCCGATGGCTCCCTCATCGCGCACATTCACCACCCGGAGTGGCCCTCGAACGGCGTGCTCAAGACGATTCGAGCTGACGGCAGCGGCGAAGCTGATGCCTCCGGCGGGATCGACCGTGAGATGGGAGCTGGCGGACTCCCAGGGGCGGTCGCCCGGCCGAAGTGGCTCCCGGGCGGCGGTCTCCTGACGATCGCCGCCGATCGCGGGGATGCTTCGCTCTGGATCGGCGGTGGCGCTACCGATGGCCGCTGGGTGGCGAAGGAACGCGCAATCGCGACCTGGTACTCGGCCGATGCGGCCGGCATCCGTGCCGCGCTCACCGGTAGTCGTCAGGATTCGCCCGCCGAGCTTTCGGTGGTCAACCTCGAAAGTGGCGCACGGACACAACTTACCGACTTCAATGCTGAACTCCGTACGGAAGTTGAGTTGGCGGCAGCCGAGAAGTTCGTAGTCGAAACGGGGTCCGGCACCGAAGTCGACTGCTGGTTGATGAAGCCGAACGGCTTCGAAGAGGGCACGAGCTACCCGCTGATCCTTTGCGTTCATGGTGGCCCCTTTGGGCAGTTCGGCGAGAACTTCTTCGATGAGTTCCAGATCTACGCCGGCGCAGGCTATGGCGTCGTGTTTTGCAACCCGCGTGGAAGCTCGGGGCAGGATACGGGCTTCGCTCGCGCACTCGTCGGCGACATGGGTGGCCCGGACTACGAGGACGTAATGGCAGCCTTCGATGCCGCGCTCGACCGCGCTCCCTGGGCCGACCGCGACCGTCTCGGCATCATGGGCGGCTCGTACGGGGGCTTCATGACCACCTGGGCGATCGGCCATACGAACCGATTCAAGGCCGCCATCTCCGAACGCGCCGTCAACGACTGGTATTCGATGCAGGGCGCGAGCGACATCGGCGGCACGTTCAACCGCCAGTACCTCGGCCCGGATGCAACCATCCAGGACAACGTCGAAGCGGTTTTGCGCCAATCGCCCCTTACCTATGCCAAGAATATCGAAACGCCGGTGCTCATCCTCCACTCGGAGATGGACCTGCGTTGCCCGATTTCGCAGGCCGAACAACTCTTCGTCGTCCTCAAGCAGCGCCGCAAGGATGTGGAGTTCGTGCGCTTCCCGGATGAGGACCACGAACTCTCGCGCAGCGGCCGCCCGAGCCACCGCGTCGACCGGTTCAACGTCATCCTCGATTACTGGAAGCGGAAGCTCTGATGGTGGCAGCCGTTGACCCAGAACTGGCCGAGGTCCTTCGCAGGGAGGGCATCACCCTCGTTCGGGTTGTCGACTCTTCAAGCGGTGCATCGAAATTCGTCGCCCACGTGCGGGATTCGAGCGGGCGAGACCTGTTACTCAAGCGTGGCACCGGCCTTCGTGGCAACGCCGAAGCCGCTGTGCTCCAGGCGTATGCCGGTACCGGCTGTGTGCCGGGCAACGTTTGCAGCATCGACGAAGCCACGTTCGTCTGCGACTGGGTCGACGGCGAGCCTCTGAATCCTTCGGCCACAGACATCTCTGCGAAGCTCCGCTCCTGCGGAGAGGCCCTGCGACTCATGCATGGAGCAGCTCCGCCTCAGGTGAAGCTCATGCCGATTTCGCGGCGAGTTTCGCCAGAGTGGGTGGAAAGCGATCTGGGCGTCGAACTATCGCAACCAATGCGTTCGCGTGCTGCGGCGGCGGCGAGACAACTCGCCGATTGCAACCCTGCCGAGAAGGTGCTGCTTCACGGCGATTCAGTGCCCCAAAACATCCTTTTTGACGGCCGGCGATTATGTTTCATCGACCCGATAGGCTTCGTGGGGCCGGCCGGCTGGGATTGCGCCCAGCTCGCCGTTGCGGTCGAGGGGCGCAATCGGCGAGCCAACCTGGAAGATGTTGTGGCCGGATACGGCCTCATTCCCCAGAAAGTGGAAGCTGCGTTCACATACCTCACGATGGTTTTCCTTGCGAAGCACCTCGCTATGGAGCGAGAATCGTCAGGGGCCCGCGCGAAGCTCACCTCAGAACTGCGGAAGCTCGCGGAGTCGCTATAAAACGACGGCCATTCCCTTCGTCGTTCGACAAGCCCGTACGTCCTCGCCACAATCGGCGCGCTATGACTGACTACCTCGACATCCTGACCCTGAAGACCGAACGCCACGGCATCATCCAGCTCAACCGCCCGGAGAAGATGAACGCCCTCAGCCACAACCTCCGCGCCGAACTGTTCGACGCGCTCAAGGACTTCGAACTCGATGCGGATGTCCGCGTCATCATCATCCGCGGCTCGGGGCGCGCCTTCAGTGCAGGGTATGACCTCAGCGGCATCTCCAAGACCCAGGACGACCGCGACTACGTCGAGAAGCGCAGCGGCCTGCCGGCAGTCGGGCCGATCCACCCCGGCCAGGGCCAATGGCCGCAGCACCTGCTCAGTGGCTACTGGCAGATCTGGGAGTGCACGAAGCCGGTCATCGCCCAGGTTCACGGCTACTGCCTCGCCGGTGGCACCGAGCTGGCAACGATGTGCGACCTCATGTTCGTGGCCGAAGACGCGATCATCGGCTATCCGCCGGTGCGGGCGATGACCCCGGTGGACGTCATTTACCACCCCTGGCACATGCACCAGAAGAAGGTTCGCGAACTGCTGTACACGGGCGACAGCGTGACCGGCGCCGAGGCAGTCGAGATCGGCTGGGCGAA
>JBATAT010000312.1:0-4156 GCA_049662005.1 Tepidiformaceae bacterium | reverse complement strand
GGAAGGGACGGGGGCCGGTCGCTGACGCTCTCGGTTCGTCGTGGGGCAGGCGACGAGTAGTGGTGAAGTTCGGCGCTCATGTTAGTCAGCGGGCCGCCCCGCCATGGCTGGCGGGGTACTGACGTGGGGTCACCAACACCTGCTGAGAGTTCGTCCTACGAGGCACGCCGGAGCCCCGCTTCCTTCCGGTCGCGGCTCTGTGTCAGGCTTCGTAGGCGACCTTGCCGCCGACGACGGTCATCGCGATGGGCAGATCGCGCAGTTCGCGCGTGGGCACGGCGCGAATGTCCTCGCTGAGGACCGTGAGGTCGGCGAGCTTGCCGACCTCGATGCTGCCCTTAAGGTGTTCTTCGAATGATGCGTAGGCGCCGTTGTAGGTGTGCATGCGGATGGCAGTCGTGAGGTCGACGCACTCGTCCGGACCGCAGACGTCGCCGTCCATCGTCGCGCGCGTTTGCGCCTGTTCGATGCCGAAGAGCGGCCGGTAGTCGGTCACTGGCGAATCGGATGAGCCGGCGACGATCACTCCCGCTTCGAGGAGCGACTTCGCCGGGAACATGACGTCGGCGCGAGCTCGGCCGTAGTTGCGGATGTAGCCATCGCCGAATTCCCAGAAGAAGGCGGGCTGCATCGCCGGAACGATGCCCTGGGCGCGGACGCGACGCTGCAGGTCGGGCGGGGTGATGCCGCAGTGGTCGATACGGTGGCGAAGACCCTCGCGGGGATACTCTGACTGGGCGCGGGCCATTGCATCGAGTGTCTGTTCGATCGCTTTATCGCCGACGGCATGGACGGTGCACTGCCAGCCCGCGCGGTGGGCACGGCCGATCAGGTCGTCGAGGTCGTCCTGTTTCCAGTAGGCGATACCGGAGTCGTCGGAATTCGATTCGTATGGTTCGCGCGTGGCAGCAGTGGGGCCGGAACTTGAGCCATCGGTCATGACCTTGAAGGCGCCGATACGGAGGCGTTCGTTGCCGAACCCGGTGCGGACGCCGGTGTTGAGGATGCCCACGTGTGGGTGGTTCGCAGCGTTCACGGTGGTGAAGGCATAGATGCGCACCTGGAGTTCGTCACTGGCGACCAGTTCCTGGGCAAGGTCGAAGGGCACGCCCATCATGCCGCCCGCATCGTGGATGCTCGTCAGACCGCTGGCGAGGTCCGCCGTGTTGGCGGCCTTGAGCCAGCTCCGGATTTCGTCACGGGAGGGGGTCGCGGCGGCCTGGATGGGCGCGTTCGCGCGTTCGTACGAAACCCCAAGGATGTTGCCGTCGCCATCGCGGTCATAGCGGCCACCATCGATATCGGGCGCGGTCATCGAGAGCTTCGCCAGTTCGATAGCCTTCGTGTTGAAGGCGATGATGTGGCCGCAGGTGCGCGTGAAAACCACCGGGTGTTCGGGCGAAACGGGATCGAAGTCGTGGCGGTTGGGATGGCGCTGTTCGGCGAGGCGGGACTGGTCGTAGCCACGGCCGCGAATCCACGTGCCCGGGGGAAGCGTGGCCGCTTTCTTGCGCACTTCTTCGACGATGGCGCGGATGCTGCCCATCCCAGGGGCCTTGCAGTCGATCGCATCCTGGGCGCCGCCGACGCCGACGAAGTGGTGGTGGGCGTCGATGAAGCCGGGGGTTAGCGAACGGCCGGCGAGGTCGACGCGGCGGGTTGAAGGTCCGGCGGTGGCGGCTATTTCGGCGTTCGAGCCCACAGCGAGGATACGGCCATCGGCGACCGCAACAGCCTCAGCGAGGCTATTTACGGCATCGACGGTATGGACGATTCCGTTGGTGAAGATGATGTCGGCGCGGTCATCAGGCATGGGTCAGCTCCCCGGGGTTGTAGGGCAATCCTACGCCAACTCGGTCTGCTGGATTGACCCCTCGCCTTGATTCCGCGCAGAATCGGGCCGTGCTGGCGAAGGTCCTTAGCTGTGCGGTCGTGGGCCTCGATGGGGAGCTGGTCGATGTGGAGGTCGACATCACGCGGTCTTCGGCCGCGCCGAACACGGTTGTGGTCGGGCTGCCAGATACAGCGGTGCAGGAATCGCGCGAGCGGGTGCGGTCGGCGATTCGAAACAGTGGCCTGACGTGGCCGAACGGTAGCAAGGTGACGATCTCGCTGGCCCCGAGCGACCTCCGAAAGGAAGGCCCCGCGTACGACCTTCCCATCGCGACAGGCGTGTTGCTCGCTTCGGGCCAGGTCGTGGCGGACGTGGAGGACGCCGTCTTTATTGGCGAACTCGGGCTGACCGGCGAGGTTCGTCCGGTTAGAGGCCTGCTCCCAATGGTGATGCTGGCAGCGGCGCGGGGAATGAAGCGCGCATTCGTACCGGAGGCGAACGCACCGGAAGCGGCGCTGGTGGGCGCGGTCGAGATCTACCCGGTCACCAGCCTCGCTTCGCTGGCTTCGCACCTGCTGGGGGCAATACCGATCGAGAGGTACCATCGCCCGCCCGGCGCGGACGAGCCGGAGCCGCTCGCAGGCAACATCACAAACTTTGCCGATGTGGTTGGGCAAGAGCACGTGAAACGCGCACTGGAAGTGGCGGCGGCGGGCGGTCACAACATCGTCATGAAGGGCCCACCCGGCAGCGGAAAGACCCTTCTCGCCCGGGCTGTGCCGTCGATCCTGCCGCCGCTGACCACTGCCGAGGCGATGGAGGTCACACGTATCTACAGCGTGGCCGGGCTGTTGCCTTCGAACACCGGGCTGATTGCGACGCGACCGTTTCGATCACCCCACCACACGATTTCGAACGCTGGACTGGTCGGCGGCGGCTCGATCCCGCGTCCGGGCGAGATCACCCTCGCACACCGCGGCGTCCTTTTCCTGGACGAACTGCTGGAGTTCGACCCGCGCGTGCTGGAGATGTTGCGCCAGCCAATCGAAGACAAAACGGTGACGATTTCGCGCGCCCGCCAGGCGGTGACGTTCCCGGCGAGCTTCATCCTGTGCGGGAGCTTTAATCCATGTCCGTGCGGCTTCGCCGGAGACCCGGAACGGGAGTGTGTGTGCCCGCCGCAGTTGATCGCGCGCTACCAGCGCAGGCTTTCTGGTCCGCTGATGGACCGAATTGACCTGTTTGTGGACGTGCCTCGAGTGCCGTTCGAGAAGCTGAGCGGATTGTCGAGCGGCGAGAAGTCGGCGGCCGTTCGCGACCGGGTGGCGCGTGCGCGTGAGGTGCAGTCAGCGCGGTTTGAGGGTACGGACGGGCATACGAACGCGGAGATGACGCCGCCGCAGGTTCGCGATTTCGCGCAGCGGCAGATGGCCGATGGCGCCGCGGATGTGCTGAAGATGGCGGTCGAGCGGCTGAACCTCTCGGCACGAGCGTTCCACCGGTTGCTGAAGGTGGCTCGAACGATCGCGGACCTGGCGGAGAGCGACGGTATCGAGACGGCGCACATGGCGGAGGCGATCCAGTACCGGGCGCGAATCGAGTAGGTCGTATACTGGAAGCATGGGATCTTACATTCGGTTGCCATCGCGAGAGGAGAGCGGCGTGGGCAGCGTTTTCACCGAAATCACCGTGACCAACAAGCGGGACGAAATCCTCGCTGAGGCGGGTCACCTTCCTCCCGCGTCGGTACGGCGCGTGCGCGTTCCGAACGTGCTGGTGGATACCGGTGCTACGACGCTCTGCCTGCCACGAAGCGTGATCGTGGAGCTCGGTTTGCCGCTCAAGCGGAAAATCATGGCTGCGACCGCCTCGGGTGAAATCGAGACCGAGCTTTATGAGCAGGCCGAGCTGACCGTCGCTGGAAGGACGGGCACTGTGGAGTGCGTTGCGCTCCCGGACGGTTCCCAGCCACTTCTCGGTGTGATTCCGCTGGAGATGCTCGGGCTTGAGCCCGACCTGACAAAGCATAACCTCCGCGTGCTCCCTGCCGACACGAAGGACAGCTACTTCTTCGTCTGATCTACCCCGTTGCTGCCCGGATGAAGCGCTCTTCGATCACTAACCGCGACGCACCATCTTCGATGCTCTGAAATTCGCGGACGATTTCCGGGAGGAATTTTGCGACGCGTTCGTTGCCGGCCAGGAAGTACTCGGCCCAGGCCCAGAGCCCGACGATGCGGCTTTGCCACCAGAGCTTCAGGCCGAGGCGGCATTCTTCTTCGCTTAGCTGGACGAACCGGCGGTAGCCAAAGAGGTAGTCCT
>JBATAT010000311.1:0-10546 GCA_049662005.1 Tepidiformaceae bacterium | reverse complement strand
TCTGTGTAGATGGCCATGGTCTGTGGAACCGTCGCCATCGTCCTGGTCCCCAGGATTTTGCGTGCCGCCCAACGGCCCCGGCGATTCACGTTTCGGCCGAGACGGCGTTTGCCGGTCCGCGCCTGGAACGAACCTTCGGTGCGCAGGAACCAGCGTTCGGCGCGCGGACCGAAGCGGGCGCCCACGTTCTTGGCGACCGTGCCAATGCTAAAGACATACCCGCCGAAGGGGAGGATGACGATATCCGGTTCGGCCTTTTCAATGGCGCCGATGAGGTATTCCACCGCTCGTTCGCCTATCGGGGCGAAACGAACGGCAACAACCTCACATGGCGATCCGGTGCGCTCCTCAAGCCAGGCCCTGGTCCGTTCGGGCCAGGGCACTGTACCTTCGGGGAGGTACGCGTCGCCTGAGTCGCTGTGGCCAGCGATGAAGAGCTTCGTCACTCTCCCCTGCTCACATTCCCTCTCGACTTCATGGAGAGGGCAAACGGGGGTAGGTTCGGAGTCAGTCGAGCCGTTCGATGACCGTCGCCGTCCCAATGCCGCCGCCTACGCACATCGTGATGAGGCCGTAACGGCCGCCGGTGCGCTCAAGTTCATTCAAGAGCGTGCCGAAAAGCCGCGCCCCGGTGCAACCTGTCG
The DNA here is from genome assembly GCA_049662005.1 of Tepidiformaceae bacterium. Lineage (GTDB taxonomy): Bacteria > Chloroflexota > Dehalococcoidia > Tepidiformales > Tepidiformaceae > Amarobacter. Next base: position 9,902 of record JBATAT010000311.1, on the reverse strand, counting down.
GGTGCCCGAGCGCAATCGCGCCGCCGTTCACGTTCACTTTGCTCATGTCGGCGTTCATTTCCCGCTTCCACGAGAGCACCACGCTTGCGAACGCTTCGTTGATCTCGACGAGATCGATGTCGCGCATCGTGAGGCCGGCTCGCTGCAGCGCCATCGGCGTGGCCGTGATCGGACCGGTAAGCATGAGTTCCGGGTCCGTCCCGACGACAGCCTGCGAAAGGATCCGGGCTCGGGGCCGCCAGCCCATCTCCTTCGCCTTGTCTGGATGAGTCAGCAACACCGCCGCTGAACCGTCGGTAATCTGGCTGGAGTTGCCCGCATGATGGACGCCGCCCTCCTTGAAGCTCGCCTTTAGCGCCGTGAGGCCCTCAAGCGTCGTCGTTGGCCGGATGCCTTCATCGAAATCGATGATCGCGTCCGTCCACTCCTCGGTGCCATCGGCTTTCTTGTTCTTCCGCTTCCCCGCGACCGGGATCATCTCAGCCTTGAAGCGGCCTTCCTTCTGCGCTCGCGTCGCCTTCATCTGGCTTTCGACCGCGAACTCATCAGCCTCTTCCCGGCTGATCCCCCACTTCTCCGCAATCCGCTCTGCCGAAATCCCCTGCGAAGTCAGGTCATACTGCTTCTGCATCGCCTCGGTGAACGGGTAGCCCATCCCGGTCCCGACGTTCGCGCCGAGCGGCACCTGCGACATGAATTCTGTGCCACCGGCGACTACCACCTCATGCGCGCCCGAACCGATCTGGTTGGCTGCGAAGTGGACTGCCTGCTGGCTCGAAGAACACTGCCGGTCGAGCGTTACGCCCGGGATGCTGTATGGCCAGCCTGCCGTGAGCACGATATTCCGGGCCAGGTTGGTCGATTGCACGCCAACTTCGCTCACGCACCCGTAAATCACGTCGTCCACGATGTCCGGATCCATGTTGTTCCGCGTGACGAGCTCTTTGAGCAGCACAGCGGATGTATCGATCGGGTTGTTCTGGGAGAGCACGCCCCCGCGGCGCCCGAGTGGCGTCCGAATGGCATCGACGATAACGACCTCGCGCATGGTGGCTTCCTTTTTGCAGTAGTCAGGTTTCGCAAAGAGTGTACCAGTTCGCCGTACGCCCTTCGCCGTTGCTACTATTCGCCGGTAATGGAAACCAAAGCCGATTCGAAGTCAGCCCCAAGAGTCGTAGCCGTCCATCGCAGCGATTCGCACAGCTTCAGCAAGGACCCCGTTCCCGTGATCCGGCTGATTGCCGGCCTCGGTGTCGAAGGGGATGCCCACAACGGGGTGACCGTGAAGCATCGCTCGCGCGTCGCGAAGGACCCGACCCAGCCGAATCGTCGCCAGGTGCACCTCATCCACGAAGAGCTACATCGTGAATTGAACGACCAGTCGTTCGTGGTTGGCCCCGGCGCGATGGGCGAAAATATCACCACCTCAGGCCTCGACCTCCTCGCGCTGCCCACGGGCACCGTCCTCGCGATCGGGGGCGCGACCATCGAAGTCACCGGGTTACGCAACCCCTGCGTCCAGCTCGATACGTTTCAGGACGGCCTGATGCAGGCTTGCCTCGATCGTGATGCCGAAGGCAATCTCGTCCGCAAAGCCGGGGTCATGGGTATCGTCCTCTCAGGCGGGGAAATCCGCCCGGGCGACGCGATCGAGGTTCGACTCCCGGCCGAGCCGCACACCCCGCTCCTCGTCGTTTAACTCGCCGGCGCGACGAACCGGAGTGCCCCTCGCACAACTTCGATCCTCGCAGGCAGGTAGCCACCGAGTTCGCCGTCGAGATCGAGCCGGGTCCGCTTCGGTGACGACACCTCGACCACTTTCGCCGGGTGCCGGTCGATTCCCTCCATGTCGACGTGCCTGCCGCCCTTGCGCTGCCCATCGACCGCCTTCAGCACCGCTTTTCGCCCAAGGTCGCCCCAGCGAAGTACATCGAGAATGCCATCATCGGGCGCTGCCCCCGGGGCAGCCACAAGATCCCCACCCCACAGTTCCATGTTGTGCACACTGACGGTGTTGTAGTGCCCATCGAAGTGATTGCCATCGATTGAGAGGGTGAACTGGCGGCTCATTGGGCCGGCCATTTTCACACCCGCCATCACCACGTAGGGAGCTGTATCCCCAAGCCGTTTGAGCCAGCGCGGAGTTGACTGCGAAATCTCGGGTACCCAGCCGGCCGACGCTTCGAGCAAGAAGTAGCGCACCTGCTCGCTGCCATCTTCTCCCCGGGAAGTCACCCTGCCCGCATCGATCCGTCGTTCGTTGCCGTGCAGGATGGCCCGCAGCGCCAGATTCCCCCGCGCGATACCAAGACCTTTTGCGACATCTTTCCCCGTGCCCAGTGCAATTGTTCCCAACCGGACGCGTTCGCCAGCCGCCCGCCCAAGGATGCCGTTGGCGACCTCGTACACGGTACCGTCGCCGCCACAGGCCACCAGGAACTCACGGCCGGCATCGATCGCCTCTTCCGCCAGCGTGATGCCGTGCCCCGGGTGGGCGGTAAACACTATGTCGGCGGCGAGCCCGGCGCGTTCGATCGCATCGATGATGCTTCCAACGCGTTTCCCCGTGCGTCCACCGCCCGAGTTGGGGTTGAGGATGAAGATCGGCCGGGCAGCGATTTCGGGCGGTATGCTTTGTGTCACACCAGCACCGTACCCCGAACTGCCACGAGGGTGAAGGATCCGCCGTTTGGAATCGCACGAGAGCTTCAGGGCGATGAACACCGACATCGACCTGTTCGTCGAATCGGCGGACGCTGCCCCGCCCGCGACGTTCGTGGGTGTGCGCCTGCTCTTCGAACAACAAGAGCAGCGCTTCTCCCGCTTCCGCCCGGATAGCCTGCTTTCCCGCCTCAACCGTGGTGAAGTCATCGAGGATGCTTGGCTCGCCCGCGCGATCACCATGGCCATCGATGCGCATCAGCTCACGGGCGGATTCTTCAACCCAATGGTGCTGCCCGCGCTCGAACGCGCCGGCTACGATCGCACGTTCGATGACGTCGAAGCAGGCGGCGCCCTCGTGTCCCAACGCGTACCCGATCCGTCGCACGCGATCCGTGTCTCGGCACTCACCGTCGAACTGCTTGGCGGCCGGGTGGATCTTGGTGGCATCGTCAAAGGCTGGACGGCCGACCTCGCTGCCGAAAGCCTCGCATCCGGCAATCCCAACGTCTTCGTGAACGCCGGCGGCGACATCCGTAGCGTTGGCAGCGATGGCACCGGCCCCGGTTGGGCGATGGACGTCTCTGCGCCTGATGGCTCAACCGCGTGGGAGGGCCGCCTCGAAGGCGCGATCGCCACATCGACCGTCATCAAGCGCCGCTGGAAGACCGCCGATGGCGCCGAAGCGCACCACCTTATCGATCCCGGGACGGGCATGCCCTCGGACGCGCCATTCGTCCAGGTCACGGTGCGTGCCCAAACGTGTTGGCTCGCCGAGATCTGGGCCAAGGCGATAATCATCGGCGGCGAAGATGCGCTCACGCGCGCCGCCCGAGAAGGCCTGGCGGTGATGGCCTTCGGGCGCGACGGTTCGAGGCGGCTCTCGCCCTCCTGGTAAAGATTTTCCCAGCAGTGACTCTTTTCGGTGTCTGCCCCCGATGTGCTCTTCGAAATCTCTTCTTTCGAGGGCATCGTTCATGAACCGAGTACAGGCGATCATCGCGGCGGCCGCGTCCACCGCGCTCGCCACCGCTGCGATAGCGGCGACAGCCGTAGCGCAGGGCGTCTTTGATGGCGACCACGATGGCAGTCAGTCAAACACCGAGCTGGTTGCCTCGGGCACTCCGCAGGTCGTCTACCGCGACCTCGACCCGATCTACGTCGACCAGTCCGGTAACACCCTCCCCTTGCTCGATGCCGGATCGGCAGGCTCATTCGAGGTCGTGTCGGCACAGGCAGATAGCGGCGATTCGTGGGACGACGACGACGACGCATGGGATGACGACCATGATGACGACGACGACCACGACGACCGCGATGACCACGACGATGACGACGATCATCACGACGACCATGGCCACGACAAGCACCACGACGATGACGACGACGATGACTAGCCCCAGGTCAAAGCTGAAGTTCCCGCTCACCCGGCTGGCCGTTGGAGGCGTGACGGTCGCCGGATTCCTGGGCCTGTGGTCCGCGATTGCGATCACTGCAGCTTCCGGCGGTGCGGGCCTCGATTCATCTGTTGAACCGGGCCAGGCGACGGTCATCGAGCGTCAGGTCGTCTACGTGGTTGGCGATGCAGGGGCGCCGTCCGGCGCGGCTGGAACGCTCTCGCAGCTGTTCTCGCCCACTGCCGGCTCCCTGCCCTCCTCGATCGGGCCAGCATCCTCCGTGGTTCGGCCGGTGCAGGCAGCGTCTGCGCCGCCAACAAAGGTCAAGTCTTCCAAGAAGTCGAAAGGCTCGTAGCCGTGTTGAGAGTGTTTGCCTGGCTCACCCCGGTGGCGATTGTTGGTGCGCTCGCGGGCGCCCGCTGGGGCGGCGAATTTGTCGCCTGGGCACTGCCCGACGCGGACGGCCACGGCGCGTGGTACGCATCGAGGGCTTCCGGGATCGCTGCCTACCTCTGCCTCTGGGTTGGCCTGGTCGGCGGCTTACTCATGTCTTCCGCCTGGTTCGACGGCATCGTGAACCGCGCGCGGCTGCTCGTCATTCATCAAACCGCCTCGGTCGCCGGCATCCTGCTCGGCTTCGGCCATGCCCTGATTCTGATCCCCGACACCTGGACGCAGTTCGGACCGATCGACGTACTGGTGCCGTTCGGCTCGTATTACGAACGAGTCGACCTGGCGATTGGGTCGCTCAGCCTGTACCTCATGACCATCGTCGCGGCCTCCTTCTGGGTTCGGCGCTCGCTCGGAATGCGGTTGTGGCGGCTCCTGCACTACAGCTCATTCCTTGCCTTCGCGGGCGCTCTCTGGCATGGCATCCGCGTCGGAACCGATTCCAATGAATCATGGCTGATGGGACTCTATTTTGTGACCAGTTTGGCCGTGGTATTCGCTCTCGTACTGAGGCTAACGTACGTACGGGAGACCCGCCGCAAGGCGAGACCAGGAACATCCATTGCCTGAAGCTGCAGTGTCGCCAGAGTTGCTCCATGACGTCATCGAGAGGCGCGTCTTCGCCGATTCCTCCTCGATCGAGGGGCAGCTGGCGTCACTTGCGGCGGACTGCCGTGCCATTCGCGTTCCAGGTCCCGGTGCGGCAGCAGAAGCGCGACTCCAGGCGCGGATCATTCGTTTCCCCGGCACGAAGCCTCGTCAGCTGGCCTGGTGGCAGGGTTGGCTCGGGCCAGACCGCCCACTGACCCAACGGCTCGCGGCGATCGCCCTGACCGTCGGACTCGCTGGCGGCGGCACCAGCGCCGCAACCGGCGTCTCGCCCGCCGAATTCGCCTCCGATACGGGCACCCTGGTGCATTCCATCGTGGTTAACCTGAACCCGGCGCGCGAGGAAGGTTCGCCCAAAAACGGGGAAACCGCTGCGCTGTCACCCACCACCGCTCCTTCCACGCCCCCGCCATCGACGCAGGTCCCCGGCGTCCAGGGTGCCGTTACACCCGGCGCCGAGACACCGATCCCCGTTTCCCCAACCGCCACAAAAACCGCTGACGATGACCACCACGACGACGAAGAAGACGACGACCACGACAAGTCGGAAAACGAGCACGCCAAAAAGCAAGATAAACAATCCAGCGAAGATCCCCACGAGGATGACCACTGATGGATGCGTTTGCTGCGAACCCTGCATTGCCGTGGCGTGTGAAGGGCTTCGCCACAGTCGCCCGGCCTCCGCAGGTGATTCGTGAAGTCTCCGATGCCCAGCCTGCGGTTCGGCTTATCCGCGAAAAGAACCCGGAGGCATGGCGGGCGTTCTTCGAACAAGAGATGCCCGCCATCTACCGGTATGCCTACGCCCGGCTGGGCGATCCCGGGCGAGCCGAGGATGCCACTGCGGACGTCTTCGAACAGGCGTGGAAGAGTGCCGGCGCGCTCGAAGACCTCGGACACCCACCGCGCGCCTGGCTCTTTGGCATCGCTCGGAACGTCGTGAATTCCCATCGCCGATGGCTCTTCCGCCGAGCGCCCGAAGTGTCCATCGAAGCGTTCGACGGCGGTGGCGACGATGCGGCCCTGGCGCCCGAGAAACTCGACCTCGTTCGGGCAATCGCGGCGCTCGATCGCCCGCATGCCGAGGTCATCACTCTGCGATTCCTCCACGGTCTTTCGCTGGCCGAGACGGCGGTTGCTATTGGCGCCTCGGTTGATGCTGTGAAGGGCCGCCAGGCCCGCGCCCTGATGGCGCTGCGCGACCTGCTCACGCCCGAAACGCCGCCCGTACTCAGTCCTTGAGCCGGGAGAGATCCTGGACGAAGAACACCGTCGGTCCCTCGAGCGTCGGGCTGCCACCCGCCCGCTCGATCGTCACAAGCACCACGTCGTACGACGCGATCCCACCCGGGAGGACTGTCTGATAGCGTGCGAACCCATCCGAGTCCGCCTCGAATGTCCCCAGCGGGAAGTACTTCCCGTTCGAGTTCGCCCAGAGCTGGTAGGTCTCCCCCGGAGGCCGCTGCGGTAAGTCGCTTGCCACGAACCAGACGCGCTTCTGGTCATCGTCCCAGATCAGTCGTCCGATCGAGTTCGCTCCGCCTTCGGCCGGCAGGACATCGGCAATCTTTGTGTTATTCGAAAGCAGTGCCACGATCAGTTCCTGGTCCCCGGTCGCGGCCGCCGCCAGCCGTTCACCTTCCTTACCCTGGTCATCGAGTTTCTGAGTAAGAGCGGCGATTTCCACTTCCTGGGAAAGCGCGACCTGGATCTTCTGGGTTAGCCGTTCATCGTCCGCGCGAAGGCCCTCCAGTTGGCCCCGCATCCAGACCATCCCCGTGAATGCACCGATCGCGACAAACACCGCCGCCACTCCCGCAAGGGCACGGCCCGTGTTGAGTGCCCGCCGGATCGGCCCCGGCCGTCGGATTCCGGCAGCCATGAATACCCGCTGCTTGAGCTTCGCTGGTGCCCGGCGCTGAGGTGAACTGGCTGCCAGCGTCGCCGCCAGCCGTTCCGAATCCCGGACGATATCGCGGCAATCCGCGCACTCGGCAAGGTGCAGCGCTATCCCGCGTTCCAGCGGCGGTTCGAGAGAACCGATGGCGTATTCGTCAGCCTGCTCTTGCGAGATGTGTTCGCCCGGCATTCCCCACCAACCCCTAATCCCTGGTCTCTATCGACTTGCGTAGTTTTTGCATTCCCAGGCGGATCCGCGTCTTCACCGTCCCGAGGGGCTCGCGAAGCTGGGCCGCAATCTCTTGCTGCGTAAACCCACCGAAGTAGGCCAACTCCAATGCCTGCCGTTGCTCACCTGGCAGGCCCATGAGCGCTTTGCGAACCCGCAACTGTTCCTCGTGCAGCTCGGCAGAACCTTGCGGATCTACCGCTTCGACGCTGAAGAGCGGCTCCGCCGCTTCATCGGGTTCGCCAAGCGGTCCACCCTCGCGCTTTCGCCTCCGTCCCCGGGCTCGCAGTTCGTCGACTGCCCGGTTCCGGGTGACACTCATCAACCAGCTCACAAACCGCCCACGCTCGGCGATAAACGTCTCGGGGCGATTCCAGAGCCGGACGAAGACATCCTGCGAGGTGTCTTCCGCGAGGCCTGTATCGGCGAGCACGCGAAGCGATGCCGAGTACACCAGATCGATATACCTGTCGTACAGGACAGCAAACGCATGTTCATCACGAGAAGCGATCGCGAGCATAAGGGCTTCATCCGGCCAATCGGTGCGGCTGGCGATTTCGCCGTCCGCTGACCGGGCGAACTCGACCGTCCTGCCAACATTACGTATTCCAGAGCTTTCTGGATTCCCGTTAACTGCCATTGGTATCCCAATTGTGGATGATACACCGCGTCCCACGGTGAACCATTTCCTTTACCTCGTACTGCGAAAGGCCCCTTGTCCATTTACCGCGCAATACGTACCGAGCCGCGACACTGGATCTACCACCACTGGAGAAACCTGAAATGGCCCGAATAGCTCGCCCGTTGGCCGCCGGATTCCTCGGCCTCGTGCTTTTGGCCGGAGCCGCCTGCTCTGATTCGCCCGCCGCCTCAACCGCCAGCCCCAATGTCCAATCCACTACCGAATCGACGAAGGCCGCACCTTCGGCGACCCAGCAGACATCGGTTAATCAGTCGAAGCCCGAGCTTTCCACCGCCGACGTCGTCAAGCTCGCCGAGCCGTCGATCGTTCGCATCGAAACGAACACTGGTGTCGGCACCGGCTTCGTTGTCGATTCCGACGGATACCTTCTCACCAACAACCACGTTGTCGAAGGCAGCAACGGCCGCGCGGCGAGCAATATCCGCGTCACCCTCGACGACGGTTCCGTTGTCGCGGCGACCGTCGTCGGCACCGATCCTCGCTCCGACCTGGCGGTCTTGAAAGTCGCCCGCACCGACCTGAAGGCCCTTTCCTTCGCCGATCTGAACACCGTCCTCATCGGCCAGGATGTGGTGGCCATCGGCTACGCGCTCGACCTCCAGAAGGGCGAAGGTGCTTCGTTCACCGTCACTCGTGGAATCGTCAGCCAGAAGAACCGCATCATCGACGAAGGTGCGAACACCGCAATCTACGGCGCGGTTCAGACCGATGCTGCCATCAACCACGGCAACAGCGGTGGGCCGCTTCTGAACATGTTTGGCGAAGTCGTCGGGATCAATACCGCCCTCGCGCCTGATGGTACTGGCGGAACCGCATCGGGCATCGGCTTCGCGGTCGGTTCCGATGTCGCGAAAGCCGTTTACGAAGAGATCCGCGCCGATGGCCAGGTGAACCGCGGCTTCCTCGGCATCGGCGGTTTCGAGGCCCTCCGCCCCGCCAAAGCCGCACAGCTCAACATCCCCGCCAGCCAGGGTGGCCTCGTCGTCGGTACCGTCACCCCCGATGGCCCGGTTGGCGCCGCTGGTCTCAAGGCTGGTGATGTCATCACCCGCCTTGGCAACACCCAGGTCTCGGATGAAACCGACCTCATCGTTGCCCTCATTAAGAACGGTGCCGGCAAGAAGGTCACGCTCGAGTACTACCGCGACGGCAAGCTCTCATCGATGGACGTCACCCTCGGAACGGCCTCATAGCCCTCAATCAGTTGTTCCCTCCCCGCAACGAAGCCCCCGGAATCGGGGGCTTCGTTGCGTCCGAACCAGTAGGATCGTCGAGTGCCGCCCGAACGAATCGTCTCGCTCGTCCCAAGCCTCACCGAGTTGGTCGTGTGGCTTGGCGCGGGCGATCGCCTTGTTGGGCGGACGAAATTCTGCACGGAGCCGCCCGAGCTCGCCGCGAGCGTTCCCGCAGTCGGCGGCACGAAGAACCCCGACCTTTCGAAGATCCGCGAGCTGGCGCCGGACCTCGTCATCGCGAACCGCGAAGAGAATCGTCGCGCAGATGTGGAGGCGCTGGAGCGGTCCGGTGTCCGTGTCGTCGTCACCGATCCCAACACCGTTCGGGATGCCATCACAATGATCCGTGAACTCGGTGCGCTCCTTCACCTGCAACAGCGCGCGGACGAACTGGCAGAGGCAATCGAATCGGAGCTCGTAAACGAGTTGCCGCCCCGGCCGCTTCCGGTCTACGTGGGTGTCTGGCACAACCCGTTGATGGGCCTCGGCAGCGAAAGCTATGGCCACTCGCTGCTGGAAGCGTGTGGAGGCAGCAACGTCCTCGCGCATCGCTCGCGCTACCCAGAGTTGACCATGGACGACCTGCGTGCACTCCGCCCCGAGCTCATCCTCCTCCCGGATGAGCCGTTCCCATTCGATGAAGGGCACGCTGCGCTCTACTCGCAGATAGCGCCCGCGTGTGTCGTCGATGGCAAGCTCCTCTGGTGGTATGGGCCGCG
>JBATAT010000310.1:0-14114 GCA_049662005.1 Tepidiformaceae bacterium | reverse complement strand
AGAAGCGGTCGGTAACTTCCTGGCTGAGGGCGACGTTTTGGATCCGGGCGCGTTGCAGTTGCTGCCAGTAGTAGCGGTAGGTGGCACGGTCGTGCAGGTTGCCCTCGTGCTGGATCGGGCCCCAGTCTGCATCGAAGGCCTTGAGGAGGATGGCTTCGGATTCGGCTACTTCGTCGTTCGTGGGGGCCATCGCGCGAGTGATCGGTTCGATCTGCGCGGGGTAGATGCTCCACTGGCGGAGGAATCCGAACTCTTCGTGAGCGCGGTGCGCATCGTTATAGATGAACTCCACGTCCTTGAGTTCGAGGGTGACGTTGTGCGCCGGGACGATGCCAGACGCGAGCGCGGCGGCGACCATTTCCGTCTTCGCTCGCTGGAGCAGCTTGTGGTCGAACTGGTAGGGCGAGCGCATGGCGTAGGCGGGGATGGCGCCGTTGTGGGCGCTGACGAAATCCATCATGCCGAAATCGAGGACCTGGATGTTCGGAAGTTCGGCGATCTCCCAGACCTGGCGAAGCGCGCCATGGGTCTCGACGAGCGCGTGAATCGGGATCTCTCGCTTGATTCCAGCCCTGGCCGTGGTGTTGCGGACGTAGTCGATCATCTCGGCAAGTTCGCTGGCCTTCACGGACTTGGGAATCGTGATGTAGGCGAGGCGGGCGCCGGCGCCACTGACGATGATGTCGATGTCCTGCTTCCAGTGCTCGTTGGTGTAGTCGTGGATGCGGACGCCGGACATGTTGTGCGTGTTGGCGTCGCTGTTCTGCATGCGCACCACCATCTCGGCGTGGGGACGCTCCGCGCCCATGGGAGCGCCGTCTTCACAGTCCATCGTGATATCAAAGACGCCGCCCATCGTGTTCTGGAGTTCGAGCGCCTTGGTGATGCGTACTTCCGTACCGGCAAAGTGTTCGCAGGTCGGGATGATCGGGAAGGGCTTTTCGCCTTCGAAGAGGACTTCGTTGGGGTGTCGTGGCATGTGAGCTTCCGGTGAGTGGATTTGGGCCAGTATACCGGGAACGGCGAACGGGGAACCGGGAACGCGGGGCCGGGCACTCGGCACTGGGCACTCGGCAGCAGGCACCGGGCACCGGGCACCGGGCACCGCGCACTAACCGTTATACTTCCGCGCTTACAGGAGGAGGACTATCTATGGAAGCATTCGAGGGTGGTACCGCGGTTGTTACAGGCGGCGCGAGTGGCCTGGGCCTGGCGATGGCCACGCGTTTCGCCGAGGCCGGAATGAATATCGTGCTCGGGGACATCGAATCGGAGCCGCTGGCGATGGCCGAGGCCCAGATCGCGGGCAAAGGCGTCAACGTCCTCCCGGTGCGCACCGACGTTGCAAAGCGCGACGAGGTCGAGGCACTCGCCGACGCCGCCTACAAGCGGTTCGGCAAAGTGAACATCCTCTGCAACAACGCAGGTGTGGGTGGCAGCCCCGGCGCGATGTGGGAGCTCACGGAAGAGGACTGGAAGTGGGTCATCGATGTTGACCTCTGGAGCGTCGTCCATGGTGTTCGCAGCTTCGTGCCGCGCATGATCGCAAGCGGCGAGGAGGGACACGTGGTGAACACGGCGTCGGTGGCGGGGCTGGTCTCAGGCGCTGTTGGCGGCCCGTACACGGTGGCGAAGTTCGGGGTCGTCGCGCTTTCGGAACAGCTGTACTACGAGCTTGGGCGGGCGGGCCACAATGTCGGCGTCTCAGTACTGTGCCCGGGCTTTGTGAACACGAACATCTACGATTCCTCGCGGAACCGGCAGCCCGAATATGGCGAGCAAACGGTTGAGCCTTCGCAGCAAAGCCAGCAGTTTCGGCAAACGCTCCAGCAGATGCGAACGACCATGATGCAGCCCGAAGAGATCGGTGAACTCGTATTCGAGGCGGTGAGCACGCGCAACCTCTATATCATCCCGACGGGCAGCGAAGCATTGACCGGCGCATTACGCACACGGCTGGAGAACGTCGTAGAGCGGAAGAACCCGGCGATCCAGCTGGCGGTGGTATAGGACGCTCATCGACGCCGCAGGAGAAATACGATGGTCAGGTAGCTTCACTCAATTCGACCGAGCGGTCCCGCGCATAACCGCGGGTGGAGTGAGGCATGGCCACGATTTCTTCCCGACCCTTCGATCTGGCAGCGGCCATCGCGTTTGCGACGAAGGCAACAGCCGCCCGAGCACCTGGACTGACCTACTGGAACCCCGGCGATATCGCATGGCAGCTGGGGATGTTCCCGAGCGATATAGATCTGTCCGGATTCGTGCGCACATGGGAAACGGCCGACGGTGAAGTCGCAGGGCTCTCCATTTTCGAACCACCGCTGAATTTTCAGTTCGACGTCCTGCCCGGATTCGAGTTCGAGGCGCAGGTCGCCGGTGAAGCGATCGCTTGGGCGGAGGAGCAGCGGAGGGCTTCGCTCGGCGCCGCGGGTCACGTTCCGAAGGCCTACGCCATGCTCGGCGAGCAAACGCTCTCGACGGCAGCACTGGAGAGTGATGGGCAGCGAATTGCGTTGCTCCAGGACCACGGTTACAGCCGGGTCGAGCGGTACAGCGTGCGCTACCGGCGGTCGCTCGAGTCCGAAATTCACCGGTTGCCGTTGCCGGCCGGAATGCAGTTCGTTCACATCGTGGACGAGCGAATCAACGAGCGGGTGGATGTCCACCGCGACGCCTGGTCGGTCTGGGGTCCCTCGAGCTTCTCGGCGAGCCGTTATCGAAGGCTCCGGAACGCACCTGTCTATGACGAGACGCTCGACCTCGCAGTGGAGGATAAGTCCGGGCGGATGTTGAGCTGTTGCATCTGCTGGTTCGATGCGGAGAACGGCATCGGTCACTTCGAGCCTGTAGGAACCCGGCCCGAAGCCGTGCGGCGTGGACTTGGCCGCGCACTGGTGATGGAGGGCCTGCGGCGGTTGAAGGAGCGCGGGGCACACACGGCCCTCATCGGCACTGAGAGCGTGAATGCAGCAGCGTTGCGAACGTATGCGGCGTGTGGGTTCGAGTTCGTCGAGCGGCAAGACTTCTATTCGAAACACCTGGGCTGACGGCGCAACTCCGAGGTCGAAGGCGCAACGGGAGGCGCGGTTCGGGCCATAGGGCTCGGCGGGTGTGTTACCCTCGATGTGCCTCTTCGTCCAGCCCAGTATGCCGGCGGCTGGACGATCGCCCGGTCAATAGACCTGGAGGCCGCGTGTGGTTTCATTCATTCCAACGCTCACCTGACGGCATTTGCGCCGATGGCTCTCCGAATGGGCCACGGCAACCTACTACCAGGACTGCCTCCACATCCAGATAGCGATCGCACTTCATGCGGTTGCTACCAATCGAAGCGTGCGAAGTGCGGTACGCGTGACATTTCGTCACCGTCCGGGAAAGTTGGTCAATTCCATGGGTGACAAGAGCCCCAAGAACACAAAGAAATCGAGCAAACAGAGGACCGACGCGAAATCTGCGAAGGACAAAAAGAAGCAGGATGCCGCTGTACCCGCCCGCCCCATGTAGGGAACACGGCAGGACGCCAGCCGCCGGAATGTTCCTGCAGCGTGAAGGAGCTCAAGATGCCAACCCCGGGTAGCGCGCTACCCGGGGTTGGCGCGGCGATGGGCGCCAACGTCGTCCCGGGTGGTGTGTCGTTCAGGGTCTGGGCGCCCCACGCCAAGCGCGTGTGGGTCGCGGGCAGCTTCAACCGCTGGAACGAAAGCTCCCACGAGCTTTCGAAGGTTGATGGCGGTCACTGGCAACTCACCGTCGCCGGAGCGGCACGCGGCGACGAGTACCAGTACATCCTCGATACGGAACAGGGCATCCTCTGGCGAGGCGACCCTTACGCGCGCGAAGTCACATCGACGACTGGAAATTCGGTAGTCGAGCAGACTGAATTCGACTGGTCCGGCGACGACTTTCAGATCGCCAGTTGGAACGAGCTCGTCATCTACGAGCTGCACGTCGGCACATTCAACGATTCGGACCAGGCTTCGAATGAGCCCGGGCAATTCAGTTCTGTATCAGCGCGCCTTCGACACCTGCAGAAGCTGGGCATCAACGCGATCGAGATCATGCCCGTGGCCGAGTTCGCCGGCGAGCGATCGTGGGGTTACAACCCGGCACAGCCGTTTTCCGTCGAGCTTTCGTACGGCGGCAGCGTGGAACTGAAGCGGCTGGTGAAACTGGCGCATGAGCATGGCATCGCCGTCATCCTGGACGTCGTTTACAACCATTTCGGGCCGAGCGACCTCGGGCTCTGGCGGTTCGATGGCTGGTCCGAAAACGACGGCGGAGGCATCTACTTTTACAACGACGAGCGTGCGGAGACTCCGTGGGGACACACGCGCCCCGACTATGGCCGCGGCGAAGTGCGCCAGTACATCTACGACAACGTGATGATGTGGCTCGAGGACTACCGGCTCGATGGGCTGCGGTTCGATGCCACGGAGTACATCCATAGCATCAACGGTGATGGACGAGACCGGCTCGACGACGGGTGGAGTCTCATGCAGTGGATCACCGACGGGGTCGCAGACCGTTTTCCGCACCGCCTGATGATCGCCGAGGACATGCAGCACAACGAGTGGCTGACGAAAAACACGGCAGAGGGCGGGGCAGGGTTCGGCGCACAGTGGGATGCCGACTTTGTCCGCGAGCTGCGGCACGTCGCGATTACTTCCAACGACAGCGAACGGTCGATCGAGACACTCGCCCGTGTGCTCTCACATCGCTTCAATATCAACGCGTTCGAACGAGTGATCTTCAGCGAATCGCACGATGCGGTTGCGAGTGGCGATGCGCGCGTTCCCGAAGAGATTTCGCCGGAGAACCCAACGGGCTGGTTCTCCCAGAAGCGTTCCACCCTCGCCGCGGCGATCGTGTTCACCGCGCCGGGTATTCCAATGCTGTTCCAGGGCCAGGAATTCCTCGAAGGTGGCTGGTTTCGCGACGATGTGCCCGTGGACTGGGATCAGCGTGAGGACTTCCACGGCATCCTGCGGCTCTACCGCGACCTCGTTCACCTGCGCCGGAACACCGGCGGGACCACGCGTGGTCTAAGCGGGCAATCGATCGACGTCACACACGCGAATGATGACCGCAAGATGGTCGCGTTCCATCGGTGGAATAGTGGCGGCCCCGGCGATGATGTGATGGTGGTCGCGAACTTCCTGTTCGAAGGCCAGGACAATTACACGATCGGCTTTCCGCGAGCGGGGAAATGGTCGCTGCGGTTCAACAGCGACTGGCAGGGTTACAGCGACGACTTTGGGGGCCATTCCGCGGCCGACGTCACGGCCGTCGAGGGCCAGTACGACGGTATGCCGTACCACGCGGACGTCTCCGTGGGGCCGTACACCGCGCTCATCTATTCGCAGACGCCGAAATAGCCGCCGGGCGTTCCCCGGGGTTGGATTTGGACTAGGGTTGGAGGCCGAAAAGCTGCCAGCCGGCGCGGCCCGCGAGGGGTCCGTTCGTATCCGGTTGGAGACCGTAGCCCTGGCCCGTACGGAGAGCCTTATCGATGGCCCACTTCGAAAGACCCTGGACGGCTTCCATGGTCTCCATCTCTTCGAGGCTGAAGAAGCCTGCATTTGCAATCTCGTCGCCATCGAAGCGGGGGTCCGCGGAGCCAAGGGGATCAAGCCGGAACATGACGTAGATGTTGGTGGTGGGGCCACCGATGCCGCCGCCAACCGAGTGGCGAAAGGCGATAACATCGCGCACCCGGGCCTCGATCCCGGCTTCTTCCATGACCTCGCGTTCGACGGCCGTGGAAAGCGGTTCATCGTGTTCGGCGTAGCCACCAGGGAGCTGCCACGATCCAGCGAACGGTTGCCATCCACGCTGAACGAGGAGGGCTTTACCATCGCGAATGACGACGCCCGAGCAGCCAATCGAGAAATCGCCGTAGTGGATGTAGTCGCAGGCGGGGCAGGCGGGGCGTTCGCGGCCACCGTCTTCCTTGCTGGAAAGCGTCATCGAACAACGTGGGCAGTAAATAGGATTGGGCATAGCGGGGGGAAGTATACGGCGAGCATGCGCAACGACGAGCCAGTGAGGGGAGGTTCGCATGTGCAAGGGGCGAACCACAGCGCCGGTTCGCGGGCAGGCCAAGCGGATCTGCGGGCTACGCCGGGGCAACGGTCCGATAACGGGTTCGCCGGTTCGAAACGCGCCGTCCCGCCGCTTTGCCGGGCGACCGGATTGGTCAACCTTGTGCGGCGATGCGTGCTACTCGATGACCAGGTCGCGGATGAAGTTATTGAACGGGTTGCCGTCCTGGCCGTACGCGCCGAAGCGAATCTGTAAGGTCTGCCCGGCTGTATGTGATCGCAGGACGTCACAGAACTGGCCGACGGTTTCGACTGGCGTTGAGTTCACTTCGAAAATGAGATTGCCTACTTCCAACGGGTAGGGCTTGGCTTTGGCCGCCGCACTGCCCGGATCGATCGCGGTGATGACGAGGCCGTCGGTGTAGGCGAGGTCATTCTGATCGGCGAAATCTGGATCGTTCGGGGTGATGGAGATGCCGATGTAGTCGAGGTTCTTGCCGCCAGCAACCGCTTTCGCGACCGTCTTCGCCTCATCAATGGCGATGGCGTAGTTTTCGTTCTGCCGGTTTCGGGCCGCGTAGGCATGAATGGCGACGACTTCACCCTTGTTGTTGAACAGTGGTCCGCCCGAGTTGCCCGGGTTCGTTGGGATCGCGTGTTGGATGAGGTCGCTCTGCCCTGAATAGCCGAAGCTGGCATGCACGCGACTCACGTTGCCTTCGCTGAGGATCGGGGTGTTCGGTCCGCTCGAGATCGTTGCCGGGAAGCCGAGCGTGACCACGTGATCGCCGGGTTTGACGGTTTCACTATCCCCTATCGTCGCCGGCTTCAGGTTCTGCGCCCGGTCGACCGAGAGGACGGCAATGTCGTCGCACGCCGAGAGGCCTACGACTTTTGCGGGAAAGGTTCGGCTGCCTTCGTTTGGATCGACGACTTTGATGGCGCCGGCGCCGATGACCACGTGCGCAGCCGTAAGGATATGGGTCGCATCCTCCCAGACGACGCCTGTCCCACCGCCCTCGCCGTTGGGTGTGCTGGTGATGATGTTGACGACGCTGTTCTTGTTGCGATCGAGGATCGTGGCCGCATCGAGGGTGGCCGGGGTGGCGGTGGCCGGGACAGCCGTTGGCGAATCGGAGGTGGGAGACGGCTTTGGAGTGTCGTCGCCACCGCTGCAGCCAGCGAGGAGAGACGCGGCAAGGATGAACACCAGGGTGCGAGCCTTCAACATTCGACTATCCTGCGGATTTTTGGCGGTAATATAGAGCCGCCCGCCCGTGGCAGCAATTGAGCAATGGCCTACACCCGGTGCGTTGCGGTAGTCGCCTTCCTGCGTGCGAGACCTTCGGTCCCCCAGGTTCACTTGCGTAACGACGAGTCCGTAAGGGGGAGGTTGCAAAATCGCAAAAAGTAAGCCCGGGGCTAACAATCTCGGCTATACTTCAATAAACCGTGTACATCTTCGATTTACAACTCACAAATTACCGGAACTACGTTCGTTCAGCGATCAAGCTTGAAAAGGGCTTGAACTTGTTCGTCGGCGATAACGCGCAGGGCAAAAGCAACCTTCTGGAGGCGGTTTACCTGCTTTCCACGCTGCGGAGCAGCCGTGCCAGCCACGACAGTGACCTCGTCCGGCACGACATCCTCGGCAGCGATTTCCCCGTCGCCCGGCTCTCGGCCGAAGTCGAGCGATCGGCTGGCAACCTTCAGCTTGAACTGGCCATCGTTGGGCGTTCGACCGATTCGAACCATCGCGCGGGAAAGCGCGTGCGCGTGAACGGAGTACCGCGGAAAGCCTCGGATGCGGTGGGGCAGCTCTGCGCCGTCCTGTTCACGACGCTCGATATCGAAATTGTGGCGGGCCCACCGCTGATGCGGCGGCGCTACCTGGACATGATGATTTCGCAGGTCGATCGTGGCTATCTGCGTGCAATGCAGAAGTACGCGAAGGTCCTCCAGCAGCGCAACAGCCTGCTCAAGCGCATCCAGAATCGCGAAGCCGACCCCCATGAACTGAACTTCTGGGACCAGGAGCTCGCTCATGCGGGCGGCATGATTTTCTGGGCGCGAGCCGATGCGCTCGGGCACATCGTCCCGCAGGCGATGATGCAGATGGAGCGCTTGACCGATGAACTTGAACAACTCCAACTGACCTACCGCCCTTCGCTGGGCGGCCTTGATGAGACAGATTCGCCGATCGACGATTCGGAGTGGACGGCACGGATGCTGAAGGCCCTCCAGAACCTGCGGAGCCGCGAGATTGCGGCCGGGGCAACGCTCGTCGGTCCCCACCGTGATGATGTCCAGATCGAGATCGATGAGATGGCAGCGGATTCGTTCGCCTCGCGAGCGCAGCAGCGCACCGCGGCGCTTTCGATGCGGCTGGCCGAAGCGAGCTACTTACGCCGGGCACTGGGCGACGATCCGGTCGTGCTCCTCGATGACGTTCTCAGTGAACTCGATGCGCGCCGGAGGAAAGGCGTGCTGGAGTACATCGACACCTTCCAGCAGACTCTGGTCACAACGGCGGACCCGGATCGTCTGCGCGATGTGATGACGAAGGCCGCAGGCCGGTTCGTTGTCTCGGCCGGCGCGGTCACGAGGTTCGAAGGGGAGTAATACGATCGGCAAGCGCCGCTCGTTTGTGCTCGGTGGAGCGGTAGTCGTGGGGGCGCTCGCCTTCCTGGCCGGGCTCCTGTCGCTCGCCCTGCTGTTCGACATTTCGGATACCTCGCGTCGAAGATTGTTCGATATCAACGCGGCACTTGGCACGGCGATTGTGACGCTTTCTCTCGGCGGGATGCTGGTCTACCAGGCGGCTTCTTCGCTGGGCAAAGTCGGTTCGACGGCGATGCGGGTGCCGAACTGGATCTTCGTGGCGCCAGCAGTGGCCGGACTCTTCCCGTTCATCGTCTGCATGGGCCAAAACCAGGTGAACCACCCGGAACGCGTTCCGTGGCTTTTTCCGTTCACGAACCTGCTGATCGTCTCGGTGCCATCCCTGGCGATTGCGCTGGTCGTTGCGCAGCGCTACGCGATGTTTAATCGGTGGGCGTGGCCGGTCAGCTGGCGCGAATGGTCTTCCGGCATCATCTACGGGGCGATCGGTGCGACAACGGTGGCGGGCATTATCAACACGCTCTACCTCGTTGTGGTCGCGATCCTGCTGGTGAACACAGTGGGCGACGGAGATACGGGGGACCTTTCGCGAGCGTTACCTTCGTTGCCGCGCGGCTGGGGCGTCGCCTTCGACATCAGCGTGCTTTCGGTGGTGGCGCCGCTGAACGAGGAGTTCTGGAAGGGGATGCTGGTGGCGTTCTTTTTCTTCCGGAAGGGTGGCCCAGCGCGGTGCTTCATGTGGGGCGTGCTCGCCGGGGCAGGCTTCAACATCCTCGAAACCTTCCAGAACAGCATCTCGATCATCAATCCGGCGGAAGTGACGCGGCAGCAGTTGAGCCAGGACTGGTGGAAGTTCGCCATGGCCCGGGCGGGCACCGGCGCGATTCATTCGGCGGCGACCGGTATGTCGGCGCTGGGATTCTACGGGCTCTTTCGAAGCCAACCGCGGTACATGCTTGGCTACCCTGCGGGTGTCCTAATCCACGGTTCGTGGAACTTCCTGAATTTCACGCTCTCGGGCGATGCCTTCCTGAGCCAGGCGGGGCCGGATTCGCAGCTGCTCGATGTGCTCAGCATCATCGGGCTCGCGGCCCTCTTCCTCGCCTGCGTGACGCTGCTCTGGGAAATGCCGCGACGGGTCCGGGACGGGCGGCCAGCGCCCATCTACGGGGTGCTTGGCATGCTGCCACAGCGCGAGGAGAACGAGGATCATGCGGACATGACTTTGTGGAAACCGACCTATCGGACGTGAGCGGCCTCGAGGGTTGTTCGTGCTAAGCTAACCACCGTGCCACCGCCGACCTACGTCGAACTGCCCACAAAGGCGCCCGGTGGCCCTTTCGCCTCACTGCGAATTCAGCAGTTCCGGTGGCTTTATGGTTCGAATACGGCCTTCTTCTTTGCCATGAACGGCCAGTTCCTGGTGCGCTCGATCCTCGCGTACAAGCTGACCGGGAGCGAATTGGCGCTCGGCGCCGTGAACCTTGCCGTCGCCATCCCGATGCTCCTGATTTCGCCCTTCGGCGGCGTGGTAGCGGACCGGGTCGAGCGGCGCAACCTGATCATGACTGGCCAGGCCCTGCTTCTCCTCAACGAGATGGTGGTGCTGGTGCTGCTGCTCACGAACCAGTTGCAGTTCTGGCACCTGCTCGTGGTCGTGTTCTTCATGGGCTGCCTGTTCCCCTTCATCATGCCTGCGCGGCAGGCGATCGTCGCCAACATCGTCGGGCGGCAGGGGCTGGCGAACGCGATGGCATTGCAGATGGGCGGAATGAACGCGGCACGCGTGGTGGCTCCGGTGCTCGCAGGGGCGATCGTCGCGCTCACGAGCATCGAGTGGGTGTATTTGATGGCCGTCATCCTGTACGGGACTGCCTTGCTTTCCATGTCACGTGTTTCGAAATCGCCGCCGCCTGAGGGCGCCAACAAGAAGCCCGTGATTGGCGAATTGATCGGGGGCCTTCGCTACGTTGCCAACGACCCGCCGGTGCGGGCACTGCTGATTCTCTCAATTGTGCCCATCCTGCTGGCGATGCCGTTCCAATCGCTGCTCGTGGTGTTTGCCGTCGATGTCTGGAAGGTTGGCGACGCCGGGCTGGGCCTGTTGCAGGCGTTCGCGGGCGTGGGCGGCATCATGGGTTCGTTTTATGTCGCATGGCGCGGGAATTCGCCGAAGAAGCTGCGGCTGATGGTCGCCAGCCTGTTCGCGTTCGCGGGGACGCTGTTCCTGTTCGCGATAAGCCCGTGGTTCCTCATGGCTCTCCCGCTCGTGTTGATCGCCGATGTTTTCGCCAACGTCTTCAACACGACGAACAACACCATCATCCAGATCTTGATCCCGGACGAAGTGCGCGGGCGAGTGATGAGCCTGATGATGATGACGTTTGGGCTGACACCGTTGGGGACGCTCCCCGTGAGCCTCGTGGCGGAATTCTACGGCGTGAGGGTTGCCGTGGCGGGCGCTTCGGTCGCGACGGCCCTGCTCGGGGCAACCATCTTCCTGCTGAGCCGCTCGCTACGAGGAATCGATGCGACCAACCAGGCCGCCCTCGATGCCGATATGGAGAGTGCCGGCGGGTTCGGGCCGCAGCAGCCGGCTTCGGCAGCGCGATAACGCTGCGCTCGACAGCCGAAATTGCGCACGGCCACCTGGCTCGATAACGACCAAAGGCTTCGGCCACTGGCGCGGGGCGGCTGAGTGTTCGGGGTGGCTGGATCCGACGCTGCATACAACCAAGAGGTGATTCGCCATGAGTGACGCCGATAGCCACATCGCCGTGACGTTCGAGAATTGCGAACAGGTGGAAGGGCCCTTTTACCACGGGTCGAAAGTCGCCCTTAACATTGGCGACCTGCTCGTTCCTGGCTATGGCTCGAATTTCGAAGACACCCGGATCTCAAGGAACATCTATTTCTCGGCAACCCTTGATGCTGCAACCTGGGGAGCGGAACTCGCGAAGGGCGACGGAACCGGCAGGATCTACATCGTTGAACCGACCGGGCCATTCGAAGACGACCCGAATCTGACCAACAAGCGTTTCCCGGGGAACCCCACACGGTCCTACCGGAGCCGGGACCCACTTCGGATCGTGGCCGAAGTCGAGGATTGGACGGGCCACCCTCCGGAGGTTCTGCAGGCAATGCGAGACAGCCTCGCCGAACTGGAACGAAAGGGGCTGGCGGTGATCGACGACTGAACTGGGGCCAGTGCCGACAACGCGAGCGATCGCGGTCTCGAACTTCACCACCATCGTTCAGCGCTTGAAAACGAAGAGCCCGTGGCCCTGTTCGTGGCGCTCGTAGCTGGCCACCATGTTCATGAGCATATCGAGTTGCCCCAGGTAAGGGCGGGTGCCGTAGCGGTCTTCGAAAAAGGGGCGGCGGCGGACCATATCGGCTTCGGCGTTGCGCCAGGTGACGGTGGCATCGTTGCTAATCTCCTTGTGAGCGGAGAGCGACCAGCCGTATTCGCCCCACTCTTCGATGAAGGCTTCCACACCACCACGCCCATCGACCGGCACTTCGCAATCGAGGCAGAGGGTGGCGCCGGACTTGGCCGCAACGCGACTGAGTTCGCGCACGGAGATGTAGGTATCCATCGCCCAGACGGAATGGAAGGTGCGATCGCGAAAAGGGAGGCGGGCAGAATCGGCCGCTACCCAGCGGACCGCGGCGCCGCCTTCGAGTTCACGACCGGCGACGAGGAAGTCGTGGTTGAGGTCGGTGGCGAACGATTCGCAGCCTGTTTCACTGGCAGCGAGGCGGGCGGCAGCGCCGACGAACGCACCGGTATCGAGCAATGTTGAGCCGGGCGTGAGTTCGGCGCGAGAGAGCAGCCAGCGCGTCGCTTCCTCTCCGCCAATATGGTTGTGCTCGCCAAGGAGGTCGATCCACCAGGCGTGGTAGTCATCGGCAAGGCGAGCGAGGGCATCGGGAGGCATCGACACGCCTGACACGATACAGAAGATGGGCCAACAGGCGGAGTGGCCGAACGGGCAGACCCCGCGGGCGATCCGGGCCCATTGGCGCCGTTGTCCGTGGCCCGCACTGCTGCGGGGCAGGTACCTTCGCGCCGATAATTCTGGCAGAGGGTCGAAGAAGATCGATGGATATTCGCTCCGTCACCATCCGGGAACACCATGAAGTCGAACGGGCGACGCGCTACGCGCGAATCGCAGGGTTCGGGTCGTGGCTGGTGGGCTGGGCGATCCTTGCCGCTGCCCTGATCGTTCGAGCGCCATGGCTGTTCGCCTTGTTCGCGGCCTGGTATTTCGCGATTGCCGCGGTCATCGTAGTGGTTGCCGCTATTCCGCGGAGGAGCCAGCGGATGCTCTACGAGGCGTTGAACCGGCAGTTCCAGGAACTCGCTATCCGAGACGACTTGACCGGCCTGTATAACCGCCGGTACTTCCATTCGGAGCTGGAGGCGCAATTCCAGGAATGCAGGACCAACGGGCGCCCGCTGACGGTCGCGCTGGTTGATCTAAACGACTTCAAGAGCATCAACGACACCTTCGGCCACGCGGCCGGCGACATGGCGTTACGGATCGCGGGCCACGCGATCGTGGAGTCGGCGCCAGCCGGGGCGACCGTGGCGCGCACCAGCGGCGACGAGTTCGCCATCATCATGCCGGACAAGTCACGAGCCGAAGGGGAGTCCGTAGCAGCCCAGATCCGCCTGGCTTTGAGGGCCGCCGACTTCGTCGTCGCGGGAAGTGAACACGTCCGGGGAAGGATCCAGGCGACGGTGGGATTGGCCACGCTTGGAGTGGGAGTCGACCCCAGCGGGTTGCTCCAGGAAGCTGACGCTTCACTCTACCAGCGGAAACGTGCCGAGCGCGCTGCCTGAGGTGAAGCCTACCGCCGCCGCGCGACAACCATCTGGAACAGGTAGGCCTTCTTGATCCGGCCACCATAACGGCCTTCGATCAGCTTGCGAATGCAGGCCAGCAGCCCGGCACGCTGCGAACTATCGAGAGCGATCATCACCGAGTACGTCTGCAGAACATCGAGGTAGGTCTCCGTGGAGTACGGCAGAGTGATGGGGTAATCGCGGACCTCGAGGAATTCGAAGGCCGGATCGCTTTCGATTCCGTACGTCAGCGGCACGATCTCGCCGGCCGGGGTGAGGCGTAGGCCCGGGGGTGTTGCCGGGTCCCAGCGTTCATAGCATTCCTGAACGTCGACGAAGAACTGGCTGGTGCCACCAGCGACGTGATGGGTATCCCAGATCGCAAGATGACCGCCAGGCTTGAGTGCTGCCGCGCATTTCTCGAGGCGCACGGCCGGGTCGAGCCAACTGAAGGCGGTAGCACAGCAGATGGCATCGAAGGGCTCGACAGGCGGGGTCCAGTCTTCGAAGCGGCAGACTTCGACGGTTGCATTCGGGTAAGCCGCGAGGTTGCGACGAGCGACGGATGCGAGATTGGCGCCCATTTCGACGGCAGT
>JBATAT010000309.1:0-1661 GCA_049662005.1 Tepidiformaceae bacterium | reverse complement strand
ACCGCTCGCACGTTCGCCTCCTCGCTCTTCAGGTTCGCCAACACCCTCTCGCTGAAGTCGCTGGAAACACCGCCCTCTGCCGACGCCTTCCTCAGGATCTCTCGCGAGTACCGTCCGATGGGCACCTCCGCACCCGCCAGCACGAGCCGCACGCCCGGCATGGCAAGCTCGGCGAACGAGGCAACCTTCGTGTCGCTCCGAGGGATCACCACCACCGGTGTGTTCTTCACGAAGATCTTCGATTCGCTAACCGCGCCCGCGTCCGTCACCACCTTCATCTGGGCGAGGTCGGCCGAGGCGTAAACGTCGGCGGGAGCACCCTCGTTGATCTGTACCGCCAGCGCGGAAGACGCCCCGAAACGCATCGTGACCTTGACGCCGGGGTTGGCCCTCTCGAAGGCCGCTGCCTCCTCCATAAAAGCGTCGGTCAGGGAGGATGCCGCGAAAACCGAAATTTCGCCGGTGACTGTGCCAGTGCTGTCCAGGTTGCGGTTCGCCCCGCCGTCGTCGTCAGATCCGCAGGCCACCGAAAACACAGCCGATGCGGCCGCAACCAGGCTGGCAATGTAAACCCACTTATGCACTCTGATCCCCTACACGCTCCAGCTTCCACGCGTACTCCTGCAGCCAGTTCAACGTGGCTTCAGCGCCCGAACGCTTCGATGCCGCGACAAGGTTCGGAAACCCCCTGCTCTCCGCCTCGCGAACGGCCAGCCGCTCCCGGTAGTCCTCGCAGATCGCAATCTGCTTCGCGAGCAGTGCCTGCTCGCGAGCGAGATCGCGTGCGTGCAGGAAGTACAGCTTGAGCAGGAACTCGAATCGGACTTCGCGCAGCCGCTGCACCGGTGTGTCGAGCCACGTTTCGACCTGTGTCCGACCGGAATCGCTCAGCTCGTAGAGCTTACGCGGTGGCCGAAGTCCAACCCGCACTTCCGACCACCGCACCAGCCCGCGCTCTTCGATGTTTCGCACGTAGGTGTAGAGCAGGCTCTGCTCGATCGGGCACACTTCGCTCAGTTCGTCCCGGTCGAAGTATCGCGCCATTTCGTAGCCGTGCATCGGTTGCGTGCGAAGCAAGCCGAGGACGGCAAACTCGCCGGGCAGCAGTTCTCTCGTGGTCATTGCGCGCGATGGTACTTGGCACCAGACTACTTGGCAATTAAGTAATCCCGGCGAAGAAGGAGATTGTGGTGCCGTTCCTGACCCGCTCTCGCGCAAATGAGCCCCTACCGCCCTAGATTCCCACGCAGATTGAGGGCCCATAGCGAAGCCAGAATCCCTGCCAGCAGAAGAAGCGCCAACACCAGGTACGTTACTGGCATCAGTCCACCGCGGTCGCTCGAGGAACGCTGGTGATCCTGCGATCGCAGATAGACCAAAGCTGCTACGGAGCTTAGTGCCGCCACGATCCCGACGATGAGCATCGGCCAGGCTACTGGATTATCCATGCGATCTCCCGCTTCGCACTTTTAGAACGCCATCGGTTCCCGGCTCACGAACTCATAGAGCATCGCCGGGCGGTGAGCTCCCTGTTTCGCCGTCTGGCCGGTGGACCGAACGATCCCCAGTCCTTCTACGCGCCGCCGGAAGTTTCGCTTGTCCAGCGGCTCACCGAGGATCGCTTCGTAGACCTGCTGCATCTGGGTGAGGGTGAAACGCCG
>JBATAT010000308.1:0-8560 GCA_049662005.1 Tepidiformaceae bacterium | reverse complement strand
CGAATGTCGTCTTCAGGCATCGAATCAGGCCGGAGCCAGAGAGCCTTCTTTGGCCCACTTGAAGTGCATCCGGCCATGGTCCGCGTTTGCCGCCATGATGCCGCCGACCGTCCCATCCGCCCACGGCGCTCCGGGTATTTTCGAATCGAGCTGTTCCTGCGTGAGCTCGCTCAGCAATTTCAGCGTTTCACTTCGGGTCGCCAGCCCGACATTGGCCAGTTCATCGAGCGATTTACCCCGGTGCTTCTCTGCCCAGTCCTCGGTCCACGTGTGGATCCCCGCCATCACTTCATCACGTGTTTGGGCCGAACCGTCCTTGTTCACGCGCGCCGCCATTCCCGGTTGCCCCGAAAGATGCCGCCGGAACATGTCGTTCCAGTTTTTCTCGATTAGCGTCGTGTGAACGAAGTGATCTGCATACGACCAGGTCTTGGCCGGGTCATGCTCGCTGGGTGTTCGCGGAACGTAGAGGTCCTCCGTTTTCATACCCGAAAGCGTTTCGAGTAGCCACGCTCGATCAGTGTTCAGCTTCGCCTCAATCTCAATTCTGTTCATAATCCACCGCCTTCTTTCCAGGAAGACAAAAGGCCCCGCCTGCGAGGCCCTCGTCAGTGCGTTCGTCATCGGTCCCCCGCTCAGCTTGGGGCCGTGGCCCGTTAGTTCTCGAACGAAAGTACCGTGCGCGCGACTTCGCCGGCCTTCATCGCCCGGAACGCCTCGTTCACATCTTCCAACCTGCCTGTGCGGCTGATCATCTCATCGAGCTTGAGCCGGCCCTGCAGGTAAAAGTCGATATAGCGCGGCATGTCCTTTCGGAATCGGTTCGAACCCATGCTCGATCCCTGGATGCGCTTCTCGCCGAGGAACGCCGGCCCATCGAGTTCGATCTTCTGGCCGACCGGGATCATACCGATGATAGTCGCCGTGCCGCCACGGTCGATGCACTCGAAGCTCTGTTCGGCCGCTCGCTTGCTGCCGATCGCCTCGAACGAGTATTCAACACCGCCACCGCCGGTGATGTCGCGGATGGCCTGCACCGGGTCGTGCGAGGACGCGTCGACGACATGCGTCGCGCCGAGTTCTTTCGCCTTCGCCAACTTCGATTCCACCGTGTCGACCGCGATGATCATGCGGGCACCACCGATTCGCGCGCCCTGGATGGCGCTCAGGCCCACGCCGCCGCACCCGAACACCGCGACGGATGAGCCCGCTTCGATCCTGGCCGTGTTGAGTACGGCACCGACACCCGTCGTGACGCCACAGCCGATCAGCGCGAGTGCGCCGAACGGGACGTCCTGGCGGACCTTCACCACCGCGTGTTCGTGCAGGAGCATCTGCTCCGCATAGCTGCCGAGGTTGGCAAACTGCTGGACCGGCGTGCCGTTCCACGAAAGTCGCGGCGTCTCGCCTGGCGCGCGCCGCAATTCCGGTGCGCGGCAAAGGTTCGGCCGCCCACTGATGCACATCTCGCACTGCCCGCAGAAGACCGAAAGGCAGCAGATCACGTGGTCACCCGGCTTCACATAGCTCACCTGATCGCCGACCGCCTCAACGATCCCAGCCGGCTCGTGACCAAGCACCGCTGGCGCCTGCATGGGATAGAGGCCGTCCACGAAGTGGAGGTCGCTGTGGCAGACGCCGGTCGCCATCGTGCGCACCAGCACCTCGTGCCCCTTCGGCTTGTCGATGTCGATATTCTCGATGGTCAGCGGCTGATGTGGCGCATGGAAAATAGCTGCTTTCACGGAACGATACCCTCCTCTTGTGGCCGGCCGATACTACACGGGCCGCACCGCCTTCGCTATCAGAGAACCGAATGCGGCCGCATAGAAGCCTTAAAAGACCTTGCCCTTAGCTGAATTCAACCGCCACCCCCGGTTAACCCGTAAGCCCTTTCCGCGTTACAACTAATACTGGGTTCGCTTGAGTGACGTCGCGGCCCGTCGTTTTCGCCCCCCTGCCTTCCGGGAGTGCCAGAGTTGTCCGACGATCATTTAGACCTGCGTGCTGGCAGGAATCTCGTCCTGCGTCAGCTGCGGGATAAGTGGAACCTCCTCGCGGTCGCCTTTGGCGCTGGCCTGAGCTGGGGTCTGCTCCGGCTCGTCGCCCCAATCCTCACCGGCTATGCCATCGACCAGGCGATCGTCAAAGAAAACCACGGCCTCCTCGTTCGCGTCGTCATCGCCCTCGCCCTCGTCGTTGCGGTCCAGGCATCCTGCGCCGGGCTACGCCGCTACTGGGCCATGCGCACCAGTTACCGCGTCGAAGCCGACCTTCGCATGGAACTCTACGACCGCGTCAATCGGCTCTCCTTCGATTACCACGATCGAACGGCAACCGGCCAACTGATGTCTCGCGGCAGTGCCGACCTGCACGAAGTCCAGCAGTTCCTCGTCAACATCCCGATTAACGCTGCCTACCTGCTCATGGCTTCGGGCGCGTTTATCCTCCTCCTCCGCACGAGCGTCACTCTCGCCTTCCTCGCGATGGCGGTTTACCCGTTCGTCTTCTGGCTGAGCATCCGCTTCTTCACCCGGCTCGAACCCGGGACCGAACGCGTCCAGCACGACCTTGCGGGCCTCGCCAGCGTCGTTGAAGAGAACATCGCCGGCGCTCGGCTCGTCCGCGCCTTCGGCCGCGAAAAGCACGAAGTCCAGAAGCTCCGCACCGTCGCCGATGACATCCACCGCGACTCGATGGACGTTGTCCGCCTGCGCACGGTTTACGGCCCGCTCTTCTACTTCCTCCCCGGCATCGGACAACTCGTCGTCCTCGGATACGGCGGCTGGCTCGCGCTCAACGGCGACATGACCACCGGCCAGCTCGTTGCCTCGCTCCAGTTCCTCAACATGCTCGTCTGGCCGGTCCAGAGCCTCGGCGAAATGATCGCTGGCGGCCAGCGCGCAATCGTATCGGCCGCGCGCGTTTGGAGTGTGCTCAAGGAAGAACCCACCATCACCGAGGCCTCCCACGCCCAGCACCTCCCCAGTGGCCACGGTGAAATCGCCTTCCAGGGCGTGACCTTCGCCTACCAGGAGGGCCGGCCCGTCCTCGATGATTTCACCCTGGACGTGCCTGCCGGCGCATCTGTCGCCCTGGTCGGTGGCACCGGCAGCGGCAAGTCGACCGTCGCCCGGCTCCTCCCTCGTTTCTACGAACCCGAAAACGGCCGAGTCCTGATCGATGGCGCCGACATCCGGGATCTTCGTCTCAAGGAGCTTCGCCGCGACATTGGGATCGTCTTCGAAGACACGTTCCTCTTCTCCGATACCGTCCGTAACAACATCGCCTACGGCCGCATCGATGCCTCCGACGAGCAGATAGTCAGGGCGGCCCGGCTCGCCCACGCTCATGAGTTCATCACCGAACTCGCCGAGGGCTACGACACGATCGTCGGCGAGCAGGGCTTCTCGCTCTCAGGCGGGCAACGCCAACGCCTCGCGATCGCCCGAGCCATCCTGATGGAGCCTCGTATCCTGATCCTCGATGACGCCACATCCAGCGTTGATGCTCGCATGGAGGAAGAAATTCGCTCCGCCCTCCGCGAAGTCATGCACGGCCGCACGACGGTCATCATTTCGCACCGGCTTTCCACCATCTCCCTCGCCGATCAGGTCGTACTCGTCGATGAAGGACACGTTGCGGCTATCGGCACGCACGCCGAACTGATCGACAACTCGCAACGCTATCGCGAAGTCCTCGGACAACTCGAGGCGGTGGCTTCATGAGCGAAGATCTGACCCAGTTCGACTCCACGCCCAAGGTCAACGGCCTCGCGGGCGCCGCCCGGATGCTGGCCCCACGCTGGCCGGCGATCCTCGTCGCCGTCGTGTCCATCGTTTTCTACACGGCCGCCAGCCTCGCGAAGCCCCTCGTCATCCAGTACGCACTCGATTCCGGCGTCGGCACTGGTGCCGGCGATGGCGACAAAGGCGCGCTCCTGCTTGCCGGGGCGATCTTCTTCGGCCTGCTCGTGCTGGTGTACGTCTTCCAGGGGCTCAGTACCTACCTCGTCAACAAGATCGGCCAGGATTTCCTCCGCGAACTGCGCATGCGGCTCTTCGGCCACTTCCAGCGCATGTCGCTCGCCTTCTTCGGTCGTGAAAACGCGGGCCGCCTTGTCTCGCGCATGACTTCCGATGTCGCCACCGTGAACGACGTCCTCAACAACGGCTTTCTCATCGTCGTCCAGTCCGTACTCACGCTTGCCGGTGCTACGGCGATCCTCCTCGTACTCAGCTGGCAGCTCTCCCTCGCGACAGCCATGATCCTGCCGCCGCTGATCATCGCCACCGTCATCTTCCGCACCTACTCCCAGAAGGCCTATGGTTCCGTCCGCGAACGCATCGCCGACGTCATGATCCACATGCAAGAGAGCTTCAGTGGCCTCCGCGTCGTCCAGGCGTTCGCCCGCGAACAGCACAATATGGAGCGCTTCGGCGCCATCAACGAGCGCAATTTCTGGGCGAACGTGAACACCGTTCGCATCTCCGCGCTCTACTTCCCCTTCGTCGAGTGGCTGAGCGCCGTCGGTATCGGCGTCATTCTCTACTTCGGCGGGCGCCAGGTCGCCGGCGATGCCGTCACCATCGGCACCGTCACCGCCTTCGTCTTCTACCTGGAGTTCATCTTCCAGCCGATTCAGAACCTCTCGCAGGTCTTTGACATGGTCCAGAGTGCCGGCGCCGCCCTGAACAAGATCTTCGGCATCCTCGCCGTCGACCCGGACGTTCCCGAAGCCGAAAACCCCGTGAAGGTCGATGGCGCTCTCGAAGGGCGCATCACCCTCGAAGACGTCACCTTCGGCTACGACCCGGCCCGCCCCGTCCTTTCCGATATCAACCTCACGATCGAACCCGGCCAGCACATCGTCCTCGTTGGCCCGACCGGTGCTGGCAAGTCCACCCTCGCGAAACTCATCACGCGCTTCTACGATCCGACGAGCGGCACGGCCAAGATCGACGGCTACGACCTTCGCGATCTTGCGAACGAAGACCTCCGTCGCAGCGTCACCATGGTCCCCCAGGAAGGCTTTCTCTTCACCGGCAGCATCCGCGAGAACATCCTCTTTGGCCGGCCCGATGCAACCAACGACGAGGTCGAAGAAGCCTGCAGGACGCTCGGCATCCATGAATTCGTCCGCTCGTTGCAAAACGGCTACCAGACGATGGTGAGCTTCCGCGGGTCGCGTCTTTCGGCCGGCGAAAAGCAACTCATCTCGATTGCTCGTGCCTTCGTCGCGAACCCACCAGTTCTCATCCTCGACGAGGCCACCTCATCGCTCGATCCCGCGACTGAAGAACAGGTCGAGCGTGCCCTGATGCAGCTCCTCAAGGGTCGCACCAGCGTTGTCATCGCCCACCGCCTGAGCACCGCCGAACACGCCGACCGTGTCCTCGTCGTCGACGATGGCCACATCGTTGAGGATGGGAACCACGCGGACCTCGTGGCGAAGGGCGGCTACTACAGCGCCCTCTACCGCCAGTGGACTGCCGGGCGTGAAGTCCGCAGCGCGTGAACCAGCCCCCGATCGGTCGCAACCGCGACTTTCTCCTGCTCCAGGCCGGGCAGTTGCTTTCGCGGGCCGGGTCCGGGATGTCTGGCATTGCTTTCCCGCTGCTCGTCCTCGGGATCACGCACTCACCGGTCCAGGCAGGCCTCGTCCAGGCAGCGCGGTTCGTCCCCTTCGTGGCCTTCAGCACGCTCGCCGGCGTCGCCGCAGACCGCCTCGATCGCCGGCGAATGATGATCGCCTCCGATGCGGTCGCGATGGTTGCCCTCGGCTCGATAGTTGTCGCGCTCTGGCTCGGCCAGCCTGCCTTCTGGCATATGCTCCTCGTTGGTTTGATCGATGGCGCCACGGCGGTCGCGTTCGCAGCCGCATATAGCGGTGCATTCCGCTCGATCGTGCCGCGCCAGCAACTGCCCGCCGCAGCCAGTTTCGAACAAACACGAGCGTCCATGGTGCGCCTTGGGGCGCCGCCTCTCGGGGGTCTCTTCTACTCCATTGCACGTACGCTCCCGTTCGTCGCCGATGTCGCGAGCTACGGGGCATCCACCGTTTCCGTATTGCTCATCCGAACCCCCTTCCAGGAGCCCCGCACCGAAACGAGAGCTACCGTCCGCCAGGATCTGGCTGAAGGCCTCCGATTCCTCTGGAACGTCCCGTTCCTTCGAATATCCGCCCTCATGACTGCGGCCAGCAACTTCACCTTTAGCGGCGGCCAGTTTGCGGTCATTGTTCTCGCCCGGCGTGAAGGATTCTCGAGTGGTGCCATCGGCCTGCTCGTCGCGATGGTTGGTATCACCACGCTGGCCGGTTCACTGGCGTCGCCCATCCTGCGCCGGCTCCTTTCGCTTCGCGTCATCCTGCTCTCGGAGTTCTGGGCATCGTTCGGGATTCTCGCCTTCGTTCTCTGGCCCCACGCCATCGTTCTCGCCGCTGCTCTCGCCGCCCAGGCGTTCTGCTTCCCCAATACCGATGCGGCCCTCGCCAGCTACCGTTACGCGATTACCCCGGACCGCTTGACCGCCCGCGTTACCAGCGCCGCTTCGAACATCGCAGTCGCCGCGATGCCGCTCGGTCCGCTGGTCGCGGGCCTGCTGCTCGGATCGTTCCCCATCCGGACGGCAATTTTCGTTCTGTCGGCCGCTTCGATGATCGCAGCCATCGTCGGGACGGCCAGCCGCTCCATCCGCCACCTGCCTGCGCTCTCAGAAATCGTGAGCGAGGAAACCGTCTGACCGTTCTGAACCCACGGCCACCGATCCAGGTCGTGTCCGGCGCTCGCGCTAGACTGTTCGATATGCCCCCTCCCACCGTGCCAAACCCCGTCGACCTCTCGGTCAGCTTTCTCGAAGCGTCTCGCCGCGGCGAAGGTGCGTTCGAACGTCGCCAACTCGCTCGTATCTCGCGCGATGAACTTGCGAGCGCGCTGCCTGATGACCACCATGGCGAAGCCTTCTGGATCAATGTCTACAACGCCTATATCCAGCTCCTGTTGCGCGGCCAGCCCGCCGCGTACCGCCATCGCGGCCGCTTCTTCGCGAAACGCCAGCTGATCGTCGCTCGAAAACGGCTGAGCTTGAACGACATCGAACACGGCATCCTTCGGCGCTCGATGTTCGGCTATTCCCTCGGCTATGTCCCCAATCCGTTCCCGGGGAAGTTCGAGCGCCGGTTTCGTCTCGAACATCGCGACCCACGGGTCCACTTCGCCCTCAACTGTGGCGCGCGAAGCTGTCCACCGATTGCGGCCTACAC
The DNA here is from genome assembly GCA_049662005.1 of Tepidiformaceae bacterium. GTDB lineage: Bacteria > Chloroflexota > Dehalococcoidia > Tepidiformales > Tepidiformaceae > Amarobacter. The sequence goes on along the minus strand of JBATAT010000308.1, from coordinate 1,296 downwards.
CCCGGGGGAGGTCGATCAGCAGCTCGATCGCGCCACCTCCAGCTATCTCCGTTCGGAGACCAAATACGACCCCGCGAACGACGTGGTGCGGGTGCCACGAATCCTCTCCTGGTTTCGCGGGGACTTTGGCGGCAAGAAGGGGATCCTGGACTTGCTGCGCCAGCAACAGCTCATCCCGGAGGCCGCAACGCCCACCCTGAAGTTCGGAACCTACGACTGGGCACTGACCCTCGATGAGGATGTCGACCGCGCTTAGTCCGGTCCGTGAGCCCGCCCCGAAATCTCGCTGATCGTGATTCGCCAGGCGTAAATACCTAGCCGTTCGAACCGTTCCTGCAGCATCGTCGCCGCCCATTCCGGTGAATCATCGAGCTTCGCCCTGAGCCTGGCCGCGAACGGCCCGAACACCTTCGGGTCAGCCACCCGGGAGAACGTGCCCTGGCCCGAGACGCTCGCCCACTCCCACGGCCCCGTGACGTACGTGCTATCGACCTGGAATGCGACCAGCGGGTTCGCTTCGGCCAGCCGCGTCTTACGCCCCGGAGTCGTCAGTCCGCAAAGGTCGCCATCGTCGAAGACGAAAAAGACTGGCACCAGGAACTGCTCGCCATGCGCCGAAAACGCGACCCGAACGACCCGTTCTTTTTCGAGCACAAGCTCGATTTCCTGTGGAGTGAGATCCTGAAAACCCATCGCCGCGAACGGTACATGGTTCGCTCCTTCGCGAAACCCCGAGGCTGCAGGGTCCTCAACCTCGCATCGAGTTTCCACTACCGAGCTGCGCAAAATGCCACGAAGCCACGCGAAATCCTTCGCGACCTTCGCGACCTTTGCGTTCGGCCCAAGCCCCCACTCTCGCCGCTCAGTCCGTGAGCGTTCCGTACACCAGCGCGCGCAGTTCTCGCCGGATGTTGTAATGGCTCGATGGCATCAGCTGCGTCATGAACACCACCACCAGTTCCTCGATCGGGTCGATCCAGAACGCTGTGCTCGCGGCACCGCCCCACGCATATTCGCCCGGCGTACCCGAGACCTGCGCCATGGAAGGATCAAGCGTGACGGATACGCCAAGGCCAAAGCCGATACCGTTGAAGGTCGACTCCGCCCATTGGCCGCGCGCATGGTGCATCAGGTCGGTTCCACCCGGCAGGTGATTGCTCGTCATCAGCTCGAGCGTCTTTCGCCCGAGGATGCGCTCGCCATCGAGTTCACCGTCGTTGCAGAGCGCCTGCGCGAACCGGAAGTAATCCGTCGCTGTCGAAACGAGCCCACCACCTCCGCTGAGATAGGTCGGTG
>JBATAT010000307.1:0-11077 GCA_049662005.1 Tepidiformaceae bacterium | reverse complement strand
GACCGAGCTCGCCCGGGTGGATGCACCACTCGGGCCGTTCACCTACGAGTCAGAATCAAAATCGTTGCTTATGATTTCGAGCGGCGAGCTTGTCCGGCTGGATCCAGCTACGGGAACGGTCACCAGCGTGTTCGCGTTCGAGGGAAACCAGGTAGCAGGGACTTGCGCGATTGCTGATGGCCCGGATGGCCGCATTTTCGCCGGGTTCAGAGGGAGAGCGGAGATCGCCGTCGTGAAAACCGGGACCCACGCCGTGGAGCGCTTCGCACCGATTGGCGATGCCTCTTCCAGCCCCTGCATGATGGTGGTTGCGCGCCGGCCCTGAAGAAAATACGCATTTCATAAAACCGTGCTACGCTCGATGCGAGCCGTCCTTCTCTCGAAGGACACCGTGCCCTAACTCGTTCTCCCTTCTAGTGCGTTTGTCGTTGTGCGATTGGCGGGGAAGTTCAGCCGAGATCAGGCCACACCCCAGAACAGCTCGCACACTTTGAATTTGGAGAACCAAACCTACTTGTCACTCACCATGAATCGTCCTTCCACGAAGGACGCCGTTCGGGACGTTGCGCCCGTCGAAGTCGAAACGACCATCGACGAGTCCGATACCCCGTCGTTCCAGGATCTCGGCCTTACGCCAGCGATCCTCAAGACACTCGAAAAGCTCGGGATCGAATCCCCGTTCCCGATCCAGGCGATGACCATCGCCGATGCCCTCGCCGGCCGTGATGTTTGCGGCAAGGCCAAGACCGGTTCGGGCAAGACGCTTGCCTTCGGACTCCCGGTCATCCAGCGCACGACCACTTCGAAGAAGCGGCGACCGCAGGCGCTCATCCTCGTGCCCACACGTGAACTCGCCAACCAGGTGGCTGATGCCCTGACGCCGTTTGCCGCTGCAAGCGAGCTCTGGGTCACTGCCATTTACGGCGGCGCTTCGATGGTTCGCCAGATTAAGGCCCTCCACGCCGGCGTCGATGTTGTCATCGCCACACCCGGCCGCCTCAACGACCTTCTCGAGCGCAAGGAGATGTCGGTCGCCGATGTCCGCATGGTCGTCCTCGATGAAGCCGACCAGATGGCGGATATGGGCTTCTTGCCCCAGGTTCGCGAAATCCTCGACCAGGTGCCCGAAGGCCAATACCAGACCCTGCTTTTCTCGGCGACACTCGATGGCTCGATCGGCGAACTCGTTCGCCGCTACCAGAAAGACCCGGTGACCCACGAAGTCGCCTCCGAAACCACCTCGGTCGAAACCGTCGACCAGCGGTTCGTCGGCGTCGAACGTGGCGAGAAGCTGAAGGTTGCCGCCACCATCTGCAAGGCTTCCAAGCGCACGATTGTTTTTGTTCGGACCAAGCACGGCGCCGATAACGTCGCCCGCCAGCTCAGCCGCGAAGGCGTCGATGCGCAGCCGATCCACGGCGGCCTCACCCAGGGGCGGCGCGAACGCACCCTCGCGATGTTCCAGTCCGGCCGCGCGCCTGTCCTCGTGGCGACCAACGTCGCGGCCCGCGGCATCCACGTCGATGGCATCGACACCGTGCTCCACTACGACCTCCCAGAAGATGGCAAGACCTACCTTCACCGTTCGGGCCGCACCGCCCGAGCCGGGTCCGATGGCCTGGTGGTGACCCTGGTCGCCCCCGAAGAAGGCAACGACGCCCGAACCCTCCAGCGCGAAGCCGGCATCCATCTCTCGATCGTGCCGATGGGTTTCGAGGACGAGCGGCTGCTAGACCTTGCGGGTTTCGAACCGCCGGCTCCGCCCCCAATCGAAGCGCAACGCGCGACCTACGGGAACAATCGAAATCAGGGTGGCGGTAGCCGCGGCAACAGCCGCCGGCCATTCCGTCCCCGAGAGGCCGCACCGTCGGAAGGTGGCTCGCGCCGCCATAACCGCTCATGGCAGGGTCCGCGGAATACCAACAACTTGCGGGGAGGCCAGCCCGCGAATGCCGGCCGCGGCGGCCGCTAACCCAACCTCCGCCGAACATCCTGTACAGAAGGCGCACCGGAAACGGTGCGCCTTCTGCATGTCACCCAACATCAGCGCTGGGCCGGCCGGTTGCAGGTCAGTACACCGGTCGCCATGCCGGGCGGCGCGGGGCTGCACCGGTGTTGCTGGCGGTGTCTCCAGAGGATTGCGAGGCCCTTGTTACACGCTCTCGACGCCCACTGCCACAACCAGCGCGGTCTGTCCCCACTTCGTGAGATCGCCGTTCGAGCCGCCCCGATACTTGGCCACGAGGAGCGCGCGAGCATCGGTATCTTCGACGGTGCCGGGGACCACGATCCGGGCGATTCCACGGTAGGTCACGTCGTCGATCCGAACGGTGACCTCGGGTTTCTGCAGGATATTGCGAACCCAGTGCGCTTTCGGTCGGCCGTTGTCGACGCCGCTGCCGCTCAACAGGTACACGGTTGAGCCGATGAGCCCGAACCAAATTTCGATTTCGCGCGGCTCGCCGCTGGAACGACCGGTGGTGGTGAGGTAGAGGTACTGGGTAGAGGGATCGATCGGCATAGGGCGAATGGTACTCGTTCTACTCCCAGCGAAAGAAGCGAACAGCGAGGATGGCACTGGCGGCCCCGAAAGCTGTGGTGATCGCTGCCTCCACCCACGACCAGCCGAAGCCGAGCCAGGCGTCCTGCACCAGCAGGTTGAGGTGCGTGAGGGGCATCGCGTTGCTGACCGCGCGCATGGCGCTGGTGAGGACTTCGAGCGGAGGACCTGAACCCGAAATCATCATCATCACGAAGAAGAGCGTGAGGCCCGCGCCCTGCACCGCCCGTGCGGAGGGCAGGATTGCCCCCAGGAGCACGCCGATGCAGCAGAACGTGAGGAGGCCGAGGGCGATGCCCACGATGACCAGCGGCCAGCTCTCCGGAAGGACGGTGCCGTAGATGAGCGTGGAACTGACGATGATTCCTGCGGCCGCGAGCATGGACATGCCCAGCGAGACCAGCACCTGCGCACCGAGGATCACGGGGACGGACACTCCGGCCGCCCGGTAACGGCGGAGCACGCCGGCGTCGCGGTATGAGGCGAGCCGCAACGGGAGCGTGACGAGACCCGCTGAGGCCATCACCAGCCCCACATACGTAGAGACGTAGTAATCCGAAGGGCCGACGCCGCGCCACACGCGGAGGTTTTCCGTGTCGGTGGGATCGACATCGTTGCCGAACACGCCCGCCAAAACGAAAAGCATGAAAAACGGGAAAGCGAAGGCGAACACCAGCGCGATTGGCTCGCGGACGAAAAGCTTCACTTCCACCCAGGCTAGCTTCTGGACGCCTCTCACGCGCCACCGTCCTTCCGTTCGCTGATGCGCAGGAAGGCTTGTTCCAGCGTGGCGCGTTCGCCGCGGAGGTCGAGGGGAGCAATGCCGTGGGCGACCAGGGCCGCGCCGACGTAGGCGAGCAGCGGGCCTTCGCCGGTAAGGGTGTAGCGCGTTCCGGCGCGCTCGACGGATTGGACTCCGCGGCAGTCGTGCAGCCAGGCCAGATCGTCGCCCCCTTCGTGGCTGAAATGGACGATGCTCTGGTCGGCGAAGCGGGCCACGAGCGCCGCAGGGGTATCGAGGGCGGCGATCTTCCCGGATTCAAACACGGCGATCCGGTCGCAGAGCGCCTCGGCTTCGTCCATGAAGTGGGTGACGAGGACGACGGTGGTGCCGCGCTCACGCACCTGACGGACGAGGTCCCAGGCGGCATGACGCGCGGAGGGATCGAGGCCAGTCGTCATCTCATCGAGAAACACGACCTCAGGGTCGTTGACGAGCGCCAGAGCGACGAAAAGGCGCTGGCGCTGGCCTCCCGAAAGGTCGGAGAAGGCGGTGTTCCGCTTCTCGTGCAGCCCCCACTCATCCGCCAGGCGGCTCCAATCGCGGGCACGCGGGGAGAGCGCAGCGAACAGATCCAGCGCCTCCCAGACCTTCAGCCGTTCGGGGAGCGCCGACTCCTGGAGCTGGCTGCCGATACGGTGTCGGAGGGCGTCGCGTTGCACCGCGGGGTCGAGCCCGAGCACGCTCACGGCGCCTCCGTCACGTCGACGCAGGCCCTGCAGGCACTCGACCGTTGTGGTTTTCCCCGAACCGTTCGAGCCGATGATGCCGAAGATCTCGCCGGGTTGGACCTGGAACGAGACTCCATCGACGGCGCGGACGCGGTCGTAGGTTTTCACCAGTTCATGGACATCGACGGCGTGCGCGTCGGTCGCCGGGGCCGGAGATGCGCCGATCACAGGGCTCCCCCGTTCAGGCCGGCTTCAAGGATCAGCAACCTCGCCTTTCTCCTTGATGTACCAGCCCAGCCGCGTCGATGAGGGCACCCCGCCGTCGGCCGCAACGTAGGCGAAGTCGAGCCGGGCATCCGCGAGCGTCTTGGTGGCGCCGGCGCGGTAGGCGTCGGGTAGTTGGCGCGCCTTCGCCGCGAAATCCGGTAGCTGTTCCGCCATCTGCTTTGCTTCGGATTTCTCCTGATCGGAAAGCGAACCGTCCACCACCTTCTTCGCGAATTCGAGGGCGGCCATGCTGAATCGCTGAATCTCGCGGTTTGTCTCTGCGTCGCCTGAATTCTTGTCTGCTTTTGGCATGGAACTACTTCACCTTCCTGGCGGAGAGAGCCTTCTTGAACTTCTTTTCGTCGAGGGCTTCTGCCTGGAGCTTAAGGTTGGCCCATGTGCCGGCACCCTTCAACTCCTCGAACTTGCTCACCAGCGTATCGGGGCCTCCGAAGTAGGCGTTCACCAGCGTCGCCCCGCCAACCAGCTTCTCGAGCTTCTCCGTCATTCGCACCTGGTCCGGGTAGGCAGTCACCGATGGTACTTTCACGCCCGCCGATTTCAGGGCCCTTCGCGCGAAGATCTCGGTAGTGCCCTCGTTGATGGTCTCGCCAACCGCACCGCGGTATGCCGGGGCCGTGTTGTTGTGGAGGATTTCGTGGGCGGTGGCCGTGACGAGCGTGGTTGCCCCATTCACATAGACGGTGCCTTGCCACGCGAATCCCTCGGTCTGCACTCCTGCGGCCGCGTCATCCTTGGCGCAGTCGCCTGCGGCCCAATCTGATCCATCTGAACGCTTCACTCCCGCGGCCATACAGACTTCGTCGTATTTCGCGGAACAGGCGGGCTGGTCGGCGAGCATGACGATCGTGCCGGGGACGATGTCCTTGGTTCCACCGAACTGGCCCTGCAGCACTTTCTGTGCGCCCGCGAGGCTCATCGCGCCGGGCGAGAGCTTCTGCTGTTTTTGGAACGCCTTTCCCGTGGCCTTTGCATCCTTCTTCTGCGACTTCGTTTCGGCCTTCGTACGTGTTGCTTCCGGCGCCATCGCCGGTGCGGCGGTCTGGTCGGCGACGGGGTTGGCCTGTTCCTTCTCCTGGATCTCGCCGACCTGCGCTTCCTTGTTCGGAAGTTCGGTGCCCTCGGCGTGGCGCTGCAGCAGCGCCGTAGCGGGCCTTCGCTGCGCCAGCCCGCGCGCCACGGCGCCGTTTCCAGCCAGGCGCTGCATCGCCATCACTTGCTGCGGGTTCGAGCGTGGTCTGTTGTCGCTGCCAAACGCCCGAATCGCCGGGCGGACCAGCTGCTGATCCGAGATAAGCCCCTGGTTCTCAACGACCGGGGGCTCCGACCGCCGCGCACGTTCGGCTGATTCGGCTGAATGTGCAGGACCGGATAATTCCATCGGACTCCCCAGTGGGCAGGAATGGTAGCACTTTCTCGATCCGGCAGGGGGGCTGTCCGGTGACGCCGCCGTGAATTTGGATTGGAAGGAGACTCGATGAACTCCATGGATCGCGCGGACGCGGTCATCAATTTTCACCCGGGGCTGGACGGCGACGGCGTGCTCATCGATCGACGGGGCGGGAGACGCGCCGGTCACGGTGCTCCTCCGTGCTGGATGCCCACGTTGCGCGTGGTGAGATCCGGATGGCAGGCCCGATCGCCCCTGAATCTTGCCCGTTCAGGACGGATACTCGCCGGGTTGCCTTTGCGAGAACGGGTATCGTCGACGGCCCGTACCCGATTCGAGCAGTCCCGCAATAGGTCACGTTCCACTCGCACGGTGAGCTCGGGCTTTTCAAGACGTTTGCGCAACTGCGATTTCAAGTGGCTCGCCGCGGGAGACAGCCGCGGTGAAATGGCAGTCTGGGCGGTGGGATCGGTCTCTGGGTCGCCACCGCCCAATCGCCGCGCCGTCGCTACAGCATTTCGTCGCGAGCCTGTTCGGCCCGCGAGGCACCGATGGCGGTTTTCACTTTCTTCGCTTCCTCCGGAGGTGGAAGAACGGCTGGCATGCCGAGCGACTTAATCCATAGTTCGCGTGCCCAACCCATGGTGTGATAGAGATGCTCGTCCTCCTGCTCTTCGACCTGGTCATACGCATCCTTCAACGCAGTTGCTCGCTTACCGCTACTGGCCTCTGCAACGCGTCCGATGAGCTCCCAGTTCTGGTGATCTTTGGTTTCTGCCTCCACGACGGATTCAGCGGCGGTGAGCTGTGCGGCCTCGGGGCCGCCGTCGTTCGCAGCCATGCGCATCGCAGCGATCAGGCTTTCTGCCTTGTGTCGAACCACTCCGCGTCCAGGAGTGTCCTTCTCCGTATCCATCCCCAGGGTTTCAAAGGTCTGGCGAAGGATTCGTTCGTGTTCGGTCGTCTCTTCGAGATATTTCTGCCACTCGCTCTTTAAGTCGTCTTCAACCGCGCACTCGATCGCAGCGCGGTAGATCGATTGTCCGCAGATCTCAGTTTCCAGCGCTTGATAAAGGAGTTCGGTCACCTGTGCGTCTTTCATTTGGCCCTCCAGAATTGGTTGAACATGAGGCTAATAGGGAATCGGTTTCAGAAGTCTGCGTGTGATGGCCGATTCGCGTTGCAGGAACGTTGCAACCGTCGTGGGAAACGGTTGCACTGGACGCGTCACGCTTCGAGTGAGCTCCTTGAACATCTGCGCCTCGTGCCAAGCGGCCCTCGGATCTCCCAGGCCCGCCCGAGACCATCGTCGCATCCACCACGGAGGCAACGAACAATGGCCCTCACCCTCGTCGAGGCTGCGAAACTCAGCAACGACACGCTCCTCACCGGCGTCATCGAGACGATCGCCCAGGAAAGCCCGGTACTCCAGCGGCTTCCGTTCATCGAAATTGTCGGCAATGGGCTGACCTACAACCGCGAAAACGTTGCTCCCAGCGCCGACTTCTATGATGTTGGCGACGATTGGGACGAAAGCACCCCGACGTTCACGCAGGCCACCGCCACACTGAAGATCCTTGGTGGCGATGCGGATATCGATAACTTCCTCAAGTCCACCCGATCGAATATCCAGGACCTCGAGGCAGCCGTCGTCCAACTCAAGGCACGGGCTGTCCAGGCGCTCTTCGATGACACCTTCGTGAATGGTGATGAAGGCGTCGACGCAAAGAGCTTCGATGGCATCGATGTGCTCTGCGCGGCGGGCCAGACGGCAACCATGGGCACGAACGGCGGAACGCTCACGCTCGAAAAGCTCGATGAGCTGATCGACAAGGTGCGCGGCGGCAAGCCAGATCTGTTGCTGATGAGCCGGCGCACCCGGCGCACGCTGAACGAAATCGCGCGCGGCTCGGGCGGCTTCCTCGAGGCCGACCGCGACGAATTCGGCGAGATGCTCCAGTTCTACGACGGTATCCCCATTGGTATCTGCGACTACATCGCCGACGACCAGACCGTTGGTACAAGCAGCGACTGCAGCACTATCTTTGGCATGCAGTTTGGCGAAGGGGCCCTCAGCGGGCTGACCGCACCGGGAGGCCTCACGGTTGAACGGGTCGGCAGCCTGGAAACGAAGGATGCGAGCCGCATCCGGGTGAAGTGGTACTCCGGCCTCGCCCTCTTCAACACGGTGAAGCTGGCGAAGCTGGTCGGCGTGCGGGCCGCCTGAGCGAGGGCTTTAACGAAGACACGCGGAGACGGGGTGGCGAAAGCCGCCCCATTTTCGTGCCCGTTCCGCTACGCTTGTTCGATGCCCGAAATCCCAGAACTGGAAGCCATCCGGGGCTACTTCACCGAGCAGCTCACCGGCAAAACGATCGAATCGGCGGATGCCCGCATCCCGTTCGTGTTTCGCACGCCCGCCCAGGAGATCCGCGAAACGCTCATCGGGGACACCTTCGGGCCCGTCCAACGCCACGGGAAGTTCCTCCTGTTTCCGCTCGCTTCCGAACGGGTACTCACGATCAACCCGATGCTCACCGGGCGCTTCCAGTACGTGGATCCGAAGACGAAGCTGCGGGCCAAGACCTGCCTCGTCCTCGGCATCGAGGGTGGCCGGTCGCTGCGGTATTCCGACGATCGGGTGATGGGGAAGGTCTACCTTGTCCCGCTCGCGTTGATGAATACGATCCCGAACTGGGCGACGAACGGACCCGATTTGCTCGACCCGGCGCTGACCGAAGACGAATGGGTCGCGCGGACTAAGAAGTACCGCGGCCAGATCAAGAGCGTGATCACGAATGCCGAGTTCGTCCAGGGGATCGGCAACGCCTACAGCGATGAGATCCTCTGGGAGGCGCAGGTCAACCCATACATCACGCGCACAAAACTGAGCGAAGAGCAGCTGCGCAGCATCTACCGCGCCGCCCTGGCGGTGATGGCCTGGGCGACTCCCCTGGTGGCGGGTGCGATGGTGAAGGATGGAGTGCTCGATTACGAAGAGCGCCGGGACTTCATGCGCGTGCACCGCCTGGGTGGAAAGCCATGCCCACGCTGCGGGACAACTATCACCGAAATCACGGCGAACCAGCGGATCACGAGTTTCTGCCGGGCCTGCCAGCCAGAGATCCCGGCCTAGCTCGGGCGACCGGAGGTTCGGATCGAAGACGACTGTTCGCGGTGTATAGTCCCGCGCGGGAGGGGCCTGCATGGCAACCGGCGAACTTAAGCACATTGTTGTCCGCCGAGGGCTGAAGAACCGCATCGTTCAGCGCACGGGTTTTGTGAAGGAAGCGAATTTGCAGTCCTTGATCCAGGGATCACCGGAGCTACTTGGCCCGCTCGGCGCGGAATTGAATTTCCTGCCGATCGGCTTCGAGGTTCAGCTTGAGTCGCGTCGGTTAGACCTCCTCTTTCTCGACTCGGAGGGGGTACTTACTCTCATTGAAACCAAACTTCGCGCTAACGATGAAAGCCGGCGCGAGGTAATTGGGCAGGTCCTCGAATATGCCCTTTCAGTGGAGAACTGGGACGCCGATCGGGTTCGATCAGAGTTCTCCACTCTTCTCACCCGAACCGAGGCACCGGAGGATTTGAAGGGCCTCTCCTTCGAAGATGCGGCGTCGCTCAGGTTCGGCTGGCCAGCGGACGAACCCGACGAGAAGCATGCGAAGCTGGATGCACTGACCTCAAAATTGGCTGCTAACCTAGAACGAGGCTTTCTGCGGGTCGTAATAGGCGTGGACGAACGCATTGAAGGTCTCGAACGACTAGTCCAGTACTTTTCCAAGCATAGTGACCTCCAAGTGGTTCTCCTCCAGGTCAATCTCTTCCCGGTCGAGGACGAGCTGAACGTCCTGATCCCCACCCTTCACGGCGACATTGAGGAACCGGCTGGGCGGAGGCCGTCAACTCAACCCCAACGACTTTCGTTAACAACTCTTCTGGAGTCGTTCCCCGAGGCAGATAAAGAAACTATTCGGACGCTGATTGAGTACGCTCAGAGACTCGGCGCATCTTTCGAACCCGGCCCCAGCGGGACAAGTGTACGTTTCAAGACTCAACTATGGCCGCAACCGGTAACCGTTGCGTGGTTCTTCGCCCCCGGGAAACAAGGGTGGATGAGGACCGGTGATCTCTCGTTCGGGCATCAGTTCGTCGATAACAAGACAATTCCCGCTGCCATGTCCACGAGTCTGGAAAAATACGCGGCGGGAATAAGGGGTCTCGGTGTCGGGACGGACGCGTCCAGCAAGGGTATTCAGGCGTGGCGGATGACCGCAGGTCAGGCCGGTCCATCGATCAACCAACTCTGCAGCCTTCTCAAGGAGGTTTCGCTTGGGCTTGCCGGGCATTGATCACCCACACTATGAGGGTTCGTGTTCGACTGATGTCGTTCATCCCTTAATTCAGACTCACGAATTGATCCGTGGCGGTTCTTGGGAAGTAACCGTGGACACTGTGCTGGGCAAGGCAACGTAGCGGATGCTCCGCGTCTACTCGCTGGCATCGGAAATGAGGCCATGTTTCCCCGGCCTAGCTCGCGAGCAGTTCTTCCTCGGCTGCGACGCGTGCGATGATCCCGGCCAGTTCTTCGGCGCCGTACGGCTTCGCCATCAGTCGCAGGCCGTACTTCTCGGTGAGCTCCACCACACCGGCGTCGGTGGTGGCGCCGGTCGCGATAACCATCCGCGAGATGAGCCTGGGCGCCACTCGTTCGAACTCGGCGACCACATCATCCGCGGTTTCGCTCCCCAGGCGATAGTCGCAGAGGACCACGTCGTAGGCGTTTGCGGTCGCGAGAACCGATGCTTCGGTGCTGTTCTCAGCAGTCGAACACTCGTAGCCCATGCTCGCGATGAGTCGCTGGCAAACCTTACGCAGGCTCGGTTCGTCATCCACCACGAGCACGCGGAGCGTATCGGCCGACTGGGGATTGGGTTGGGCTGGAGGGATCGCGCCGGCGCTTGCAGTGCTGGGCAGAATGACCGTGAACGTGGTGCCTGCGCCGGGTGTAGATTCCACCCGGAATTCGCCCTCGTGCGCTTTTACGATCGAGTACGAGAGCGGGAGGCCCAGGCCGGTGCCGAGCCCCTGCTTCGTCGTGAAGAAGGGTTCGAACACGCGCTGTCGCGTGGCGTCGTCCATCCCCACGCCAGAATCGGATATCGCGATCTCCGTGCGGCCGCGGCGGCAGCGCGCACTGATAGAGATGTGGGCGCTTTCTCGTCCGGCAAGCGCGTGTTCGGCGTTGGTGATGAGGTTGAGGATGACCTGGGTGAGCTGGTGTTCGTTGCCCCAGACCGCACACGGTTCTTCGATGTTGATATCCCAGCGAATGCCCTGTTGCTTCCAGGGTGTTCGCCGCAATCGCTCGATGTGCGCGACGA
>JBATAT010000306.1:0-3519 GCA_049662005.1 Tepidiformaceae bacterium | reverse complement strand
GGTATGCACTGAACGCGGCCGACTCCTCCGCACTCAGGACCTCCCCGCGCCAGATCTGGCCGACGCAACGAGCGCTGAACTGTTCGAAGAGGGCGCGGTACATGGCCGGATTTTCGGCGGTTTGCATCCGGTTGTCGATCGCTACTGTCCCCTGCTCACAGCCGTACTTTTGCAGTGTGCCGAGTGGATCGAACCCGACGGGCGAATTCTCCACGGCCCATGTCCGTTACGTTGCTCGCATGCGGTTGTTGCGGGCCTGGTTCTCGACCTCGGCCAGTCCGAGCTTCGCCATAACCGGCGGAAGATACATGCCAAAACGGCTGCGGTAGCCCTTGCGCAGGCCGTACCACCCGCCTACCGGGTTTGATTCCGAGCGTGCCCACGCCTCGACGGTTCCATCGGCTGCCGGCTTCTGCTCGTCGGCGTTGCCGAGGAGCATCCAGTCCCCGTGAGCCTTCAGCATCGCGTGCAGGTCTTGGATTGCGCGAAGGTGATAGCGCAACTCGGTCGTACCTGCCTTGATTACCAGGGCGGGCGGATCGAGTGCAGGGTCACGAAAAGCGACGAACTCGGCACCGCCGCTCGGGGTCTTGAGCACCCAGGGATCCTCGCGCGTGCCATTACCTTCTCCTGCCATCTGACGCCTCCGCGTTCGGTATCTCGGGACAATACCGCAACCGTTTCACTCGACGCACGCACTTGGCTGCTTGCTGCTGACAACCTACTGGCAGGAGATGTCAGAGCCGGTTCTGCGCGGCGCGCCTCCGCGCCACGGACCCTGCTGACAGGCTGCTGTCAGTTGTCTTCCCCAACCCCTTTCCACCATCCGCTACACTCAGATCATGGTCACAGCTCCGCCGCCAGCCGCCCCCGCGAACTTCCACCTCACCGCCGATTACGTCCCAACCGGCGATCAGCCCCAGGCCATCGAAAAGCTGGTTGAGGGCCTGAACCGCGGGGACCGATACCAGACCCTCCTCGGCGTTACCGGCTCGGGCAAGACGTTCACCATGGCCAACGTTATCCAGCAGACCGGTCGCCCGACCCTCGTCCTCGCCCACAACAAGACGCTGGCGGCGCAGCTCTGTTCCGAGCTTAAGGAATTCTTCCCCGACAACGCGGTTGAGTACTTCGTCAGTTACTACGACTACTACCAGCCCGAGGCCTACATTCCTCGCAGTGATACCTATATCGCCAAAGACGCGGACATCAACGACGAAATCGACAAGCTCCGGCACGCGGCCACACGCTCACTTTTCACCCGCCGCGACGTCATCATCGTTGCAAGCGTGAGCTGCATCTACGGTCTCGGCGAACCCGACCAGTACGCCGAATTCGTCCTCTCTTTCAAGCGCGGTCAGAAGTTCAGCCGCCAGGATGCCATTCGCAAGATGGTTTCGATGCAGTACGAGCGCAACGACATGAACGTCGTCCGCGGCAAGTTCCGCCTCCGTGGCGATTCGCTCACCATCCTCCCGAGTTACGACGAACTCGCCGTCCGCATCGACTTCTTCGGCGACGAAGTCGAGCGCATCGTCGAACTGGATCCGCTCACCGGCGAGATCCTTTCCGAACACGAACAGATGGAAATCTTCCCCGCGAAGCACTTCGTTACAACCTCCGACCGGATGGAGCAGGCAATCGTCGGGATAGAAAAGGAACTGGCCGAACAGCTCGAAGTCTTCCGCAGCCAGGGCAAGATCCTCGAAGCAGCTCGCCTCGAAGAACGCACGCACTACGACATCGAATCGATGCGCGAAACCGGCTATTGCCCCGGCGTCGAGAACTATTCGCGCCACCTCCAGCTTCGCGAGCCCGGCTCCACCCCATGGTGCCTGCTCGACTATTTCCCGGATGACTGGCTGATCGTCATCGACGAATCACACAACACCTTGCCGCAGGTCCAGGGCCAGTTCTTCGGCGACCGCGCCCGCAAGGAGACGCTTGTTGAGTTCGGTTTCCGGCTCCCCAGCGCGATGGACAACCGGCCCCAGACATTCGAAGAGTTCGACCGGCACATCAACCAGGCCGTCTTCGTCTCGGCCACACCCGGCGACTACGAACTGAAGAACTCAACCCAGGTCGTCGAACAGGTCATCCGCCCCACCGGCCTGCTCGATCCGGAAATCATCATCAAGCCGACCAAGAACCAGGTCGACGACCTGATGGACGAGATTCGCCGAAATATCGACAAGGGCCAGCGCGTTCTCGTCACGACCCTTACCAAGAAGATGGCCGAAGACCTCGCCGATTACCTTAAGGAAATGGGCATCAAGACCCACTACATTCACGCCGAGGTCGAGACCCTCGACCGCGTCGAAATCCTGCGCGACCTTCGCCTCGGCGTCTACGACGTCATCGTCGGCATCAACCTCCTGCGCGAAGGGCTGGACCTGCCGGAAGTCTCGCTCGTCTGCATTCTCGATGCCGACAAGGAGGGCTACCTCCGTTCGAACCGCTCCCTCATCCAGACCATCGGCCGGGCGGCCCGGCACATCGAGGGCCGAGTCATCATGTATGCCGACAAAGTCACGGCCAGCATGCAGAACGCGATCGACGAGACCTACCGCCGGCGCAAGATCCAGGAAGAGTACAACACGGAACACGGCATCGAAGCCGCCAGCATCATCAAGTCGATTCGTGACATAACGGATCATGTCCGCATGATCGCCGAAGAAAAGACGCCATACGACGCAGGTGTCCCGGCTTCGATGCCCAAGGACGAGTTGATGAGGATGGTCAAAGAACTTGAATCGCAGATGAAAGCCGCCGCGAAGAACCTCGAGTTCGAAAAAGCTGCGGCCCTGCGTGACAAGGTTGTCGAACTCCGCCGAGAACTCGTCGGTACCGACGCGGAAGAACTCGCCGCATTCGCCGATGCGGCTGGCCGCAGTGGACCCCTCCGCTTCGGGCGCAGCCAGGCCGGCGGGCGCGACCGTGGTCGGCGCTACCGCCGGTAGCAAGGGCCGAATATGCATACCTGCGACAACGTGCGCCACATTGGACCGCTCATCGACATCAACTCGTGGGGTGAAGTCCCGGATTTCGCCAATGAGTGTGAAGAAGCCGACTTCTGGGGCAGCCACGAGTTCGGCGCGAGAATGCTGAGGCGTGTACGCCATGAGCGGGGTTGGTGGCGTGCTGAGAAAGAGCTGCGCGCATTGCTGGGCAACCCGCGCCGTCGCGCCTATGAACCCCGCACAAAACGGCCGAGGTCGATGAAGCCATGACCAGCATTTACCAAAATCTCGCCCAAAAGTTGAAGCATGACGGCGGTGGAGGACGCCTCGGCGGCGCCCGCGCCGACATCAGCGTGTTGCTCTTCAACCACCGCGAGGCAATCCACGAACTCTGGCTGGCTTCGGATGAGGTCGCAGCACAACCGGGCAGGGCAGACCGTCTCCAGGAAGCCGTCGAAGCCCTTCGCCCTTTGTTCGGACCACCAAGCATTTGACACGCAGTGCCCTGCCAACCCGTGTCGCCATGACACCGATCGCTGGGCATAGCGCCTCCCATCCC
>JBATAT010000305.1:0-2227 GCA_049662005.1 Tepidiformaceae bacterium | reverse complement strand
GCGAAGCACCCAGACCGAGTCTTCGATGTTGGGATCGCGGAACAGCATGCCGTGACGTTCGCGGCTGGCTTGGCGACCGAGGGCATCAAGCCAATCTGCGCGATTTACTCGACGTTCTTGCAGCGCGGGTTCGACTCCATCGTGCACGATGTCGTTGTCCAGGACCTTCCCGTGGTGTTCGCCATGGACCGGGCGGGGTTCGTCGGCGACGACGGGAAGACACACCAGGGATTCATTGACATCAGCTATTTGCGCTGCCTCCCCAACATGGTGGTCGCTGCGCCGAAGGACGAACGAGAACTGCGCGACCTCCTGTTCACCGGCGTGAACCATGATGGCCCGTTTGCATTGCGCTTCCCGAGGGGCACGGGGCCCGGGGCGCCAACCGACCAACCGATGCGCAAACTGGAGATCGGCCGAGCGGAAGTTCTCCGCGAAGGTAAGGATGTAACCCTCGTGGGCTTTGGCACTTCGGTTGCCGAGTGCCTGCGTGCGGCCGACATCCTTGAGGAATCAGGCATCGAAGCGTCCGTCATCAACGCGCGATTCGCGAAGCCCCTGGATGAGGAACTGCTGCTGCGCTACGCGGAGCGAACTGGCGGGCTCGTCACCGTTGAAGAAAACGTCCGCGCGGGTGGCTTCGGGGACGCGGTCCTCGAGTTGCTCGCCGATCATGGGCTCGCACAGAAATGCCTGGCGAACCTCTCCATGCCCGACGCGATCGTCGATCACGGACCCCAGGCGACCTTCCGGAAGCTTCACCAGTTGGACGGAAGCGGGATTGCCTCACGAACGAAGGACGCCCTGGGCCGCCCGTCGGGGATCGAACCGGCAATCGCGGTATCCGGGCTTGCAGCGAACTGACCGAGTGGCTGCACAGGCTCCCCTCGCACTGACAAGAAATCTGGCGGCAATTGAATCTGCCCTGATGGCGGCGCTCGAGCATGGCCCGGCTGAACTCATCACCACCGCGCGTTATGTAATGGGATGGGAAGACACTAGCGGGATGCCTAGCTCAGGCGGTGGAAAGCGCATCCGGCCAGCGCTGTGCCTTTTCGCAGCGGAGCTCTTTGGGGCCGACCCCAACGTGGCGATGCCCGGGGCCGTCGCCGTGGAACTCATTCATAACTTCTCGCTGGTCCACGATGAAGTCCAGGATCACGACGCGGAGCGCCATCATCGCCCGACTATCTGGGCGCTCAAGGGAGAGGGCCAGGCGATCAATGCCGGAGACTTCTTGATCGCGCGCGCCCTGGACGCGCTGATCAACGGGGATGGACCCTCGGAGCGGAGGATGGCGGCACTTTCCGTGCTCAACGGTGCGATGGCCCGGATGATCGCCGGACAATGGGACGACATCTCTTTTGAGAGCCGCACGACCGTCAACCCCGAAGAGTACCTCGACATGGTTCGTGGCAAGACGGGTGCGCTCCTCGGAGCGCCGCTCGCGATGGGCGCCCTGCTGGCCGGTGCGAGCAACGACGAAGCGACGCGATTGCAGGAGTGGGGCGAGACGGTCGGCCTGGCGTTCCAGGTGCAGGACGACTACCTCGGAATCTGGGGAGACCCTAACCTCACCGGAAAATCCAACACGAACGACATCGCCCGGAAGAAAAAAACCCTGCCCGTAGTTCACGGGTTGTCCTCACCAGGTGCTCCGAAGCTGGCTGCACTTTACGAACAGGAAACCCTCGACGATGACGACGTGCAGGCGGCGGTCGATGTGCTGGAAGCGGTGAAATCCGATGCCTTTACGAAGGCTGAGGGCGCGCGGCTGGTTTCGCGCGCCAATGATCTGCTCGCAGACTTCGAGCTATCGCTGGAATCATTGGGCCACCTACGCGCGGTCGGCGCCTACCTCATCGACCGGGACAGTTGATTTGCGTTGCTCGTTCGGGGCGGCTCACCTAGGTTCAGTGCGTGTTCGAAAACGTACGGGAAGACATTCGCCTTGGACTTGCCTGGCATAGCGTTCCCGGCGTGCGAACGCTTTTTGGCGCGAGGGCAGAAACCATCGCAGCGGTACTTCTTTCGGCCGAGCTCCAGGTTGTGCTTGTCTACCGGTTCCAGGCGTGGACGAAGTCCAGGCACATCCCGATTCTGCCGAACCTCTGCCGCCGCCTGACGATGGTGCTGGCCGGCGTTTCGATTGGCGATCAGGTGGTGATCGGCCCGGGCTTACTGATGAACCACGGACATGTTGTGATCGACGGCACAACGACGATTG
>JBATAT010000304.1:0-1780 GCA_049662005.1 Tepidiformaceae bacterium | reverse complement strand
CCGTTATCGTCGCGGCCGGTTCGTCCACGAGATTTGGTCCACAGGACAAACTCATGTCCGATCTCTGCGGCCGACCGGTGCTTGCCTGGTCACTGGCCGCATTCGAAGAGTGCGACGGGCTTGGCTGCCTCGTCGTCGTGACCAGCCCGGCCCGGGTACAAGAAGTGACGACCCTCGCGGAAACGTGGTGCCCCAGGACCTGTTTTCGAGTCGTCGAAGGCGGTGCGAGGAGGCGCGATAGCGTCGAGGCCGGCCTCCGGCAATGTACGGCACGGTTTGTGGCTATCCACGATGGCGCGCGCCCCCTCCTCACTGCCGACCTCGTTGCACGCGTGCTCGCGGCCGCCGAGGCAAAGACTGGCGCCATCGCCGCGACACCGGTGAGCGACACCATCAAGGAGGTACGGGACGGCAGCATCGTCGGTCACCCGGATCGTTCACACCTGTGGGCCGCCCAGACGCCACAGGTGGTGCTCCGCCAGGCATGGCTCGATGCGGCCGCCATGAGTGACAACGATGAGAC
The DNA here is from genome assembly GCA_049662005.1 of Tepidiformaceae bacterium. Lineage (GTDB taxonomy): Bacteria > Chloroflexota > Dehalococcoidia > Tepidiformales > Tepidiformaceae > Amarobacter. The sequence continues at coordinate 1,257 of JBATAT010000304.1, read as the reverse complement.
CGATGACGCGGCGATGCTGGGCAGGCTGGGGCTCGAATGTGCCGTCGTGGATGCAGGTTCGGAGAACCTCAAGATCACCCGCCCGTCGGATCTCGAAGTCGCTGCGACGATTCTGCGCTCCCGAGGCCTGAGCGGGTGATGCGCGTCGGGATCGGCGAAGACCTTCACCGTGTCGACGATGGCCGCACGCTCGTGCTCGGCGGCGTGATCATCGAGGAAGGCCCTGGTCTTTCGGGTCACAGCGATGCAGACGTGCTGTTCCATGCCATCACCGATGCCGTACTCGGTGCGGCTGCTCTCGGCGATATCGGCCACTACTTCCCACCGAGCGATCCCCGGTATGCACACGCCGACAGTGCCGACTTCCTGCGGAAGGCCCTCGAACTGGCCCGCGACGATGGCTGGGAAGTGGTAAACATCGACTCCACGGTTCGTGCCGAACGTCCGAAGCTCGCTCCATATATCCAGCACATTCGCGAGCGGATCGCCCAAGTCGTCGGCATCGCTACCGAAGCCGTGAGCGTGAAAGCGAAGTCCGGCGAGGGCCTCGACGCCGTAGGCCGGGGCGAAGCCATGTCCGCCATGGCCGTAGTGCTTCTCGAGCGGTAATCCGCATCGAGCTATCGCATATACTGTTGCCATGGCGTTTACCGTTGCCGACTTCGAAGATCTCCTGAGGCTGCTGTCCGACCACCCGGAGTGGCGTGCGCAGTTGCGTCCCGTTGTCCTGGGTGAAGAGTTCCTGCAGGTCCCTTCGCGGCTCGACAGAGTCGATGACCGGCTCGGCACCGTAGAAGACCAGTTGCGGCTCATCAACGCTCGAATGGATGCGCTTGATCAGCGCATGGGCGCCCTCGAAAAGGAGATGGCAGCCTTCCGGGAGCGAATGGACGCGTTCGAGAAGCGCATGGATCGGATGGACGGCCGGATGGGCAACATCGAGGGACAATTGCTTGAGATTCGCTACGAGCGTCAGCTTGGAAGCTGGTTCAGTCGCTGGCTCAAGAAGCCTGAGCGCGTGAGCACGTCCGATCTCGACCTCTACGAAGCCCAGGCTGAAGGTCGTATTTCCGCCGACGAACTCGAAGGCCTTACCAACCTCGATCTCCTTGTCCGTGGAAACGAGCGTGGTGCAGATGCCGCAACGACCCTCCACTTTGCTGTAGAGGTCTCCTACACGGTCAACCTCGAGGACGTGACTCGCGCCTTCGACCGCGCTGGTGCGCTCCAAAAGGCGGGCCTTCGGGCTCGAGCGCT
>JBATAT010000303.1:0-14338 GCA_049662005.1 Tepidiformaceae bacterium | reverse complement strand
GTGCTGCGTGGGGCGAAATCAAGGTTTCGGAAATCGGGCCAGGACGCGGTTGTGGCGAGGCGTTGATGGGACTCCTACTTGCGGTGGCCGGCGCCCTCTTGATTGTCGTCGGAATCAATTTCATCGGCTACGAAGGAAACTGATCCGCCAGAATCAATCCAACATCCAAAGTCCCCAATCCAAAATCGAAAGACTCTTCCCTTTACGTCAGGGTTGCCGGTTGGTAGTGTTCACACATACGCCACTATCTAAAACTGGAGAACACCCGTGGATTTCAACGACTCCCCCGAAGAGGCCAAATGGCGCCAGGAAGTCAGCACCTTCCTTGCGAATGAAAAGCCGAAGTCAGACCCCGACGCGACGCCGCAGGAAATGATGGCGCGCGGCCGCGAGCAGATGAAGGCATGGCGGGCGAAGCTCGCCGATAAGGGCTGGGTCGCTCCCGCATGGCCGAAGGAATACGGCGGCGCGGGCCTCAGCGTGATGGACCAGTTCATCCTGAACGAAGAGTTCGCCGAAGCGCGCGCGATGAACGTCGGCGGCATGGGCACCTCGATGATCGGCCCCACGATCATCATCCACGGCAACGACGACCAGAAGAAAGAACACCTCAGCCGCATCCTCCACGGTGAAGTGCAGTGGTGCCAGGGCTATAGCGAACCGGGCTCTGGCTCTGACCTTGCCAGCCTCCAGACCCGCGCAGTCCGCGATGGCGACGACTTCGTCATCAACGGGCAGAAGATCTGGACCTCCGGGGCGCACACGGCCGACTGGATGTTCATGCTCGCGCGCACCGACCCGGATGCACCGAAGCACCGCGGCATCACCTACTTCCTCATGGACATGAAGAGCCCCGGCGTCACCGTCCGCCCGCTCATCAACCTCGCCGGTGGCCACATGTTCAACGAAGTCTTCTTCGAAGATGTGCGGGTTCCGGCCACCAACGTGCTCGGCGAAATTAACCGGGGCTGGTACATCGGCACCACCACGCTCGACTTCGAGCGCTCCTCGATCGGCAACGCCGTTGGCCAGCGCCAGACGCTCGAGTACTACATGAAGTTCTGGAAAGAGAACCAGGGCACGCCGGCGACGGGAAGCGCCAGCCCGAAGGCGAAGGATGAATTTGCCGATCGCTGGATCGAGGCCTCGGTGGCCAAGATGTTGAGCTACGTCGTCATCACCATCCAGAAGAACGGCCGCGTCCCGAACCACGAGGCTTCGATCGCCAAGCTCTTCAACACCGAACTCAGCCAGCGAATCGCGCGCACCGCCATGAAGATGACCGGCACGAGCGGCCTGCTTCTCGGTAGCGAGGCGCCGATGCGTGGGCGTGCCGCGCAGAGCTACATGCAGACGGTTTCGAGCACCATCGCGGGCGGCACCAGCGAAGTGCAGCGGAACATCGTCGCCACTCGCGGTCTCGGCCTCCCCCGCGCCTGACCCGTACCAGTCCATTCGCCTCCTTCAGGACAGGCCCGGCAGAAATGCCGGGCCTGCTGTTTGCCTGCCCAGTCAAAGGGACTTTCAGCTCGCGGGCTTTGGCAGTACCACGATCAACGTCGCGACGACGCGCCGGCCGTCCGGCTTGTCGAGGTTTCCAGTCACCGAAACCTCGTGCCCGATGATGGTTTCGCCCTCGCGCACGTCGGCGAGTGTCAGGCCGCTTTCGCCGAGGCGAATCGAAGCCAGCCGCCGAATCACGACGGGTACGGTGCCGCGGTCAGTCCGCACCATCAGGATGTTCGCCGTGCGGCTGGTGACAACCCCGCGAACTCCCTGGAATTCGGGGACGGGGCTGGAAACGCCAGGTGTGCGCGTCGGCGGCGCGTCGGAGACGGCTTCGAGGCGGAACACACCGCGCGCCAGGCCTTCACCTTCGACCACACGTACGACTGCTCCCACCGCGCGGGGTGAGTTCGCCAGGAACCGGTCCATCGAAGCCGGGTCCACATCCACCAGCAGGCTTTCTTTCGGTGTGACGAGGAGGATGCGCGCGCGTGTTCCGTCGGGCGAGAGCGCGAACAGCGAGACCGTGCCTTCGAGGTCACGGCGGAACGCCCGCAGCAGCGGCAGCTTGCGCTCGCCCACGGGTGTCGGAACGGCCTGGTTGGCGGCGACGGCCACGTTCGATGCAGCGATCGCCCTGCGTGCCGTGACAACGCCACTGACCAGGATCGGATCGCCCGGGCGAAGGCTCGATGGCGCACGCGTCCCCGAATCGTCGGTCAGCGCAGTGGTGTCTGAAAGCGCAATATCGAGGCTTCCCAGTACGGGCGATTGCACCGTCACGCCGCCATCGCTGGTCGCCGACACCACTCCCTGCACCTGGACGTAGTCATCGACGGTCAGGGCCGAGGCGGTTTCGACGTTCGAGAACGGTTGCAACACAAGGACTGCGACGAGCACGACCACCGCGAGCGCAGCAGCCGACCCAGCCCAGGTGGCCATTCCGCCACCGCCGAACCAGCGGGCGAAGATGCCCCGGCGACTCGCTGGAACTGCGACTGGCGCGGGCGCCTGCTGGCTGGCCAGGTGCCGTTGGAAGCGAGCACGCGCCGAGGGCATCGTTGCCTTGGCCTCGGCGTCGACGCGGGTGGTCGCAAGCTGGAGGGCATCGGCGCGGGCGAGCAGAGGCAGGAGTTCTGCACGCTCAGCAGCTGTCGCATCCCCTGGGATAGCGCCCGTTGCGAGCGCGCGTTCGAGCAGGTCGTCGAGGCGGTCGGGCGTCATGGCGCGCCTCCCGCCGGGTAGCCATCGCCCGCCATCGCCCGCTGCATCGCGGCGAGTGCCCGGCGCTGGAGGTTCTTCACGGCGTCTTCGGAACGATTCATCATGGCCGCCGTATCGAGGACAGATTTGTCGAGCAAGAAGCGCAGTTCGATGACTTCCCGCTGGTCCGGGGTGAGTTCGCGCATCGCCTCGAGCAGGTCACGGCGAAGGCCGATGGCATCCGCCTGGTCCGGTTCGGAAAGTTCGAGCGAGTCATCGAATTCATCATCGATACCGCGACGGCCGAGCCGCTTGATATGGTCGCGCACGAGGTTGCGGGCGATGCCGAAGAGCCAGCCTTCGATGGGCACGCCGCGGTAGTCGAAGCGGTCGGCACGCGCGTAGGCGACTTCGAAGGCCTGGGCGGCGATATCTTCGGCCTCATCGACCGAACGCAGACGGTAGCGAACGAAACGGTAGACATTTTCATAGTGGAGTTCGAAGAGCTGTTCCCACGCTGCGGCATCGCGCTCGATGGCGCGCCGGGCAAGGGCTTCTGCATCGCCGGAACTGGTGTTCGCCGAGCCATTGGGCTCAACCTCGGTATCGCGCACAGCGGTTTCACTCTACGAATGGCGCCACCACCAGAAAAGGTGACGAGCAAAACGCAAATCCGCACAGGAGTCGCGTGATTCGGCACCCGCTTAACCACCCGGCCGCCGCCCCAAGCACCGGGGCATTCCGTGGGCGGACATGGTCAGAGCGAACGGCGATCCTGGGAGCGAACGTGCATGTCAGTAAGCCGGGGCTGAGCGCCGCGACTCCGCGATTCGACGTAGAATTCGGGCGCGATGCGATTCCCCAAGACCACCCGGCTCGCCGACAAATCGCATTACGCAGAACCCGGCCTTTCGTTTCACCTCACAATCGCCGCGCACCCGGACGTCAGCGCATTCGCCCCAGCGGTGGCCGATGCCATCTGGAAATCGGTTCTCGAACGACGAACGGCAACGCGTATCGAACTTCACGCCGCATGCCTCATGACCGACCACCTCCATCTGCTCGCGAGCCCGCGCGAACAAGACATCATTTCCTTTGTTCGCAATTGGAAGTCATGGACGTCCTGGTTGGCTCGTGATGCCGGTCACTTCGGCCCGATCTGGCAGCCCGGCATGTGGGATCGGACCTGCCGCGATGAACGCGACTACGAAGAAACAATTACGTACATCATCCGCAACCCGGTTGCGGCCAAGCTCGTCGAAAGCGAAGAAGACTGGCCACACTCGTGGTGCGAATGGTGGAACAAACCGTTGGAGTCGCGGGGCTCGGCCCCCGCTTAATCACCCGGGTGCCGCCACCATCACATGATGTGCCGCAGGCGCATGGCCGGGGCGAATGCCGATCGCAGGAAGCCGGCATGCATGTCAGTAAGCGGGGGCTGAGCCCCGCGACTCCTAACGGAGGGGCGGGAGCTGGCTGTAGAGTTGGAGGGTGACCGACTTGCCCCGCGCGATGCTCATCGACCTCGACGACACGATCATCTCTGCGTATTCGAATCCGCAGGCGGCCTGGCTGGAGGTGGTCACCGAGTTCTCCGGTGAGATCGGGGGGCTGCCACCTGATGCCGTGACGAACGAGATCATCGCCTTCGCAGACGCGTTTTGGGCGGACCCGGAGCAGCACCGCATCTGGCGGCAGCAACTTCATGAGGCTCGACGGGCGGTCGTGCAAGGGACCTTCGAACGCATTGCGCAGCAGGGTGGTCCGACGATCGCAGCCAGCGTTCCGTTCGAACTTGCCGATCGGTATTCCGACCTTCGCGAAGAACGCACGCACCTCTTCCCGGGGGCGATCGAGGCCATCGACCACTTCAAGGCGGCAGGCGTCTTGCTGGGGCTGATTACCAATGGGGCAGGGCCGCTCCAGCGGCCCAAGATCGATCGTTTCGGACTCGAGCCGCGGTTCCATCACATCCAGATCGAGGGTGAGCATGGCTTCGGGAAGCCGGAGGAACGTGCCTATCGCCACGCCATGGCCGCGCTCGGGATTGAGCCGCACGAGACCTGGATGGTCGGGGACAACCTCGAATGGGAGGTAGCGGCGCCGCAGCGGCTCGGGATTTACGGGGTCTGGCACGACCACGCGGGCGTAGGCCTGGCGGAGGGTTCGGCCGTCGTGCCGGACCGCATTATTCGAGCGCTGAGCGAATTGGTTCCTACCGCTTAGGTCCCTTGTCGTGGCTTCCGCAAGGTGGCGCGGATTGGCGGGGGTGCCCCGGGTTCTTTCCGAATGCGAGAAGGACTTTGGCGCCATCACTTCTCAAGTCGCGGTACCGGAGGCGTGCGGACGTCAACTTCGAACGCGACGAATCGCTATACTCCGTGCACTCACTTGCTCTTTGGGGACTGATGAATGGAATACAAGCATCTCGGCCGCTCCGGCCTGCAGGTTTCGGTTGTTGGCCTCGGCTGCAACAACTTCGGCGGTCGGTGTGATTACGACCAATCGGAGAAGGTGGTCAACACGGCCCTCGATGAGGGAATCAACCTGTTCGATACGGCAGACGTGTATGGCGGACAGGGGAAGAGCGAGGAGTTCCTCGGGCGGATCCTGAAGGGGCGCCGGAGCGACGCGATCATCGCGACCAAGTGGGGCATGAACATGGGCGAGGGCCCGCATAGGAGCGGGGCTTCGCGCAAGTACATCGTGAGCGCCGTTGAGGATTCGCTTCGCCGGCTACAGACCGACTACATCGATCTCTACCAGTTGCATCGTCCGGATTCTTCGACTCCGATCGAAGAAACCCTGCGGGCACTTGATGACCTGGTGAGTGCCGGCAAAGTGCGGTACATCGGACATTCGAACTTTGCCGGGTGGCAGGCGGCCGAGGCGCACTTTGTGGCCGAGAAAGGGAACTTCACGCCCTTTATCAGCGCTCAGAACGAGTACAACCTGCTGGACCGGCGGATCGAATCGGAACTGGTACCGGCGTGTAACGCCTATGGGGTCAGCATTCTGCCGTTCTTCCCGCTGGCCAGCGGCTTCCTGACCGGGAAATACCGCCCGGGCCAGGACCTTCCGGCGGGCACGCGGTTGGCAAACGCGGGCCCAATGGCCTCGCGCATCCTGAACGATCGCAACTTCGAGACGTTGGGCAAACTTGAGGCATTCGCAGAGGCGCGGGGCAAGTCGATGGTCGACCTGGCCATTGGCTGGCTTGCCAGCCTTCCACATGTCGGCAGCGTGATTGCCGGAGCGACGAAGCCGGAACAGGTGACGCAGAACGTTGCCTCCGGGAGTTGGAAGCTCTCGCCCGATGAACTCGCGGAAGTCGACGGAATCTCAAAGAGGTAGGGCCGGACTAGTGGAACCCGGCGTCGACCTCGCTGCAATTCGGCTTCGCCTGACGAAGATGACCGACCGCATCTTGATGCGGTTGCATGACCGCGCGGGCTTCCCGCTGAACCTGGCTATCTACCGCCCCGGCGCGATTCCAATTCCGAATCGGCCGGGCATGAGCCTGTTCGACTTCGCTGTCGAAGGGCTGGAGGCCTACCACGCTTCTCTTGGGCGGTACGACTTCCCGGATCAGTTCCCGCTTGGCGACCCGAAAGGCCATGGGGCGGCCGCAGTGGAACGGCCCGTGGCAAAGAACCGCGAACGAGTGGAGATCCCGCTTCGCGATGACCTCGTCACGTTCTATACCGGAGAAGTGCTGCCCAGGCTGTGCATCGATGACGATGACCCGAACAGCTACGGCGAATCGGCCTACGCCGATGCGGACTTGCTTGCCCTGCTCAATGAGCGCGTGAACGTCGGGAGGGACGTTGCACGGTCGAAAATCGAACGCGATCGGTCGCTCCTTGGGTTGGTCGATGACCCGGGGGCATTGCGCGAACAATTACAGGACCGTGAACGAGAAGCTCGAGTCATCGCGGATGCAAAGACGGCGGCCGAGCGCTACGGGCTCGATCCGGAGCTCGCTGGTTCGGTGTTCGAATGGGTTATCGCGCGGACGCTAACCCTGGAAGTGGAGTTTCTGCGACTCCTGCCGCCCAGCAACTGATCGGGGGTCATGCTGTTGCGGAACTGTAATCCGCGGGGGTGGTTCGCTTAGGCGGGCGAAATGGGTTCCGGAGCATCCTCATCGCATCTCAAACGGGAGCGATCAGCAATGCTCAAGATGAAAGCAAATCCGGACACGAACCACGCACACCACTGGCTCATCGATGAGGCGACCGGCCCAACCAGTCTTGGCCATTGCCTCGGCTGTTCGGCCGTCCGCGAATTCCGGAATTCACCGGCGGAACAGGTTCTTCAGAGGGCGGAATATGCCGCCTGATGGAAAACCCGGGGCGGCAAAGGTTCGAGTGTTCGACCCGAAGACGTCGCAACGGATCGCTTCGGGTGAGGAGTTGCCTGACGCGGAGGCTCCCAGCGCGAGCCTGGCGCGCGCGTTCTGCTGTACGGATGGTAACGGGGCCTTGCTGGTGTACTACTTTGGAAAGTGCGGGCGCGAGGTGCAGGTGCAGATCGGACACAACGAGGGCGTGCTCGCCCACCTGGGCACGCGTTGGAATGGCGGCCACCGTGAGTGGACGCTCGAGTGGTGAGGTTTCGAAATGCCGAAAGCATGGACAAAGAAGGACGAGCGGCAGTTCGACCATGTGAAGCAAAGCGAACTCGACCGCGGTGTTTCGGAAGACACCGCGGAAGAGATTGCTGGTCGAACGGTGAACAAGACACGTCGCGAGCAAGGGCGCACGCCGAACAAGCGCACCCAGGGCACCGGGAATCCGAACGCTCCGCTCGCCGATCTGACGCGCGACGAGCTATACAACCGCGCGAAAGTGCGGAAGGTACATGGCCGTTCGAACATGTCGAAAAAGGAACTGGTCGAGGCACTTCGATAATTTGGCGCCAGCGGTATAGAGAGCGTAAGAGCTCGAATAGGTATTATTCGTCCGAGTGCGGTCGCTGGGTTGTGGAAGTACCTATCAGGGTAATCCCCAATGACTGAAACCCAAGCGCTCGGTGAGAATTAATGCATTCGACTGGCGATCCGCCGGGGAGCAACGTGCGCGCACTGGGTGGCAATCGCGACCAATTCCCGGCTGCCGGAGCTGCGTCCTCCTCGGAGCAGGAGCAGTTCTTGGCCGGGACGATTCTTGTCGTAGACGATGACGACCCGGTTCGGGTGATGCTGGCGCGCCTGTTGCGCACCCAGGGTTACAAGGTCCTCCAGGCTGCACATGCAACCGAGGCCCGAAAGCAGATGGAGAGCAAGCGCCCGGATCTCGTTATTAGCGATATCGTGATGCCGGGTGAATCGGGGATCGAGCTGCGCCGGAGCATTGCCGAACGATGGCCGGAACTGCCAGTGATCCTGATTTCGGGCTACAGCGCAGAGGGGCCAGCGGAGTTCTCTGCGCGAACGCCGAACACGACCTTCGTCCAGAAGCCATTCGCCGCGGACCAGTTCCTGGCGCTCGTCGAGCAGACGCTGGCCGAAGCCGCGACGAGGTAACTCACGGGTTGTCTATCAGTTTCGTCAAGAATCCGCCTCCGGCCTGTTAACGCGTCTCCAATAGGACTAGGCTGAAACCAGCCGCGAAGGAGGAAGAGATGATGTCACCGGCGAGAGAGGGACGAACCCGTGAATGGATCGTTGACCTCCGATCGCATCGTGTCGTACGACGCCCGGCACTCGTTCGGAATGAACACAGCGAGGAACGCATGAGTAGCAAGGATCGAGAAAAGGCACTTCACGACCTCAATCCGATCGAGGACGTGAAGGGCGCGATCAATTACCTGAAGCACCTGGATCCTATCGATGAACTGAAAGAGTTCATGGAGACCGCGGCTGAAGTGCTTGATCCGAGGGAGTCCGATATTCGCGCCGTTCGTGCGCGAGAGGATACCCGGAGCGAAACCGAAGACGACTGAGACTGGCGCGTTCACGGATCGCTGCGCTTTGCTGTTTCGCGCCCCGCTATCTCCGTGAGCCGGCGTGCGGCCATCGGGGAAACGTCGGGTGGGAGCGCTGCGAGCGCAAACCAGCGGCGGTCGGCGATTTCGTTGTTGGGTGAGAATTCACCAACGGTGAAGTCGTGTGTGTAAAAGACGGCGACGTGGTCGCAGTTGTCTTCACCAAAGTGGGTGTAGACACCCAGCAGATGAAGATTGGCAACTGCAGCGTTGGCTTCTTCCTCCGCTTCGCGGCGGGCCGCATCTTCGAGCGATTCCCCCTTATCAACACCGCCGCCGGGGAGATACCAGCCAGCGCGGTAGGTGTGACGAATCAGCACCACTTCACCATCACGAATCAGGGCGACTCGCGCGCCGAGGGTGATGGGGTGGAAGAGGCGCCAGCGCAGCCGTTCAGCCTCCCACGCGAGCTTCCTCAGGAACGTTGCAACGGCAAGGAGCGGCGCGGAACTCACACGTTCAGCGTACGCGCGTAGGCGCACTGTGGGCGAAGCGTGCACTCGCCGCACTTTGGGCGGTTCTTCGTACAGAGGTGCTTGCAATGCATCACGACAAGAGCGTGGTAGCGAGCGAGAAGGTCACGCTGACCCCAGCCGTCGGGCTCGGCGGTGGCGAGGCCCGTACGCACCCAACGCTGCCACGTGTGGTAGTCCTTCGATTCAATCGGACCCATACCCAGGCGGGTGAAGAGCCGCATCGAGTAAGCATCCGCGGCGAAGGCTGGTTGCCGGGCGGCGTAGCAGAGCATCGCATCGGCAGTTTCGGGGCCGATGCCGAAGCAGCTGAGGAGTACGCCCCGGAGTTCGATAGGTTCGATGGCCAGCAGTCGTGTGAAGCCACCGTTGGCTTCGGCGAGTTCGAGAAACGCCCGAAGCTTCCGTGCCTTCTGGCGGTATTGACCGCTCGGGCGGATTAGCTCTTCGAGTTCCTCCGTGGTTAACGACGCCATCGCCGGCGGGGTGAGGGCGTTCGCGGCCTTGAGGCGTTCGAGGGCACGTTCGACGTTCGACCACATGGTGTTCTGGACGAGGATGCAGCCGACGCAGACTTCGAAGGGGTCGGCATCCGGCCACCAGTGCCAGCCGCGCCAGGCGTGCATGGCATCGAGGTGGTGGTAGATATCGACGAGCCGCGACTGGTCGGGATGGGTGGTCATACTTCAACCGCGATGGGAACGGTCTGCGGATCTGCGCGTCCGCGCTCATTGGCGATGGTGCGGGCGGCAACGGCACAAACGATGATGGCGCCGCCGAGGACGGCCCACCATCCCGGGGTTTCGCCGAGAAAAAGGAAGACCCAGACCGGGTTGAGCACGGGTTCGAGCATGCCAATGAGCGAGGCTTCAAGTGCCTGGACGTGGGCGACGCCAAAGCCAAAGAGCAGGTAGGCAAAGCCAATCTGGACGACGCCGAGAAAGACGAGACCGCCGATATCTGCGAGTCCTGGCGTGAACGGCTCACTCGAACCGCGGACAAGGTTCACCGCGAGCAGACCGACCACCAGGAGGATGTTGCCAAGCACCATCGCCTCCGGCCGGGATTCGTTGGTGCAGCCGGGCGCGCGAAGGAAGGTGAACATCGCGGCGAGCATCACGCCAGAGCCGGCTGCGAGGAGGTTGCCCGTCATCGCATCGGCATCCAGCTTGCCAACGAAGAAGAGGGCCATGCCGCCGAAGGCCACCGCGACGGTGACCAGGTCGACCTTCGTGGTGCGCTCGCGCAAGAAAAGCGCGCCGGTGACGAGCAGGTAAAGGGGTGCGGTGTACTGCAGGAAGATAGCGCTCGCCGCGGTGGTGAGTTTCGTGGCGCTGACGAACATCACGAGGGTCAGTGCGTAGCTAATGGCGATCGCCCAGGTGACGCGATTCGTCTTCCAGGGCAGACGAATGGGCGGGCGGGCGACGAGCCAGATGACGATCCCGGCAAGCAGTGAGCGCCACATCGTGACCCCGAGCGCATCGATCGAGATCCACTTGATGAAGAGCCCGCCGGTACTCCAGAGCACGGCGGCAGAGAGGACGGCGACCAATCCTTGCCGGTGCGGGCTGAGTGCGCTGAAGGTGGCGCGGGGCCTGGCGATGACGCGTGCAGTCATAACCGGAAACGATACAGGTGGAGCGACGTAACAGCGTCCCCGGGGCTACGACTTGGGGCGAATGATTTTGCCGTCGCTGTCTACGAGGTTGCCGTCCTTATCGTAGAGTTCGGGTTCACCGGGCGACAGCTTCCGATCAAGGAAAATATAGAGTGCCAGGGCCACTCCTCCACCGACCAGGGAGATGACGATGCCGGTGATGATCTTGTCGGGATCGAAGCGGACAAAGAGGTAGACGACAAAGGTGATGATGAACCCGATGAGGATAGCGTTCAGGTAGCGGCGAAGGGCTCGAAACATGTCGCGAAGTATCGGCATGGGGCGGGTGCTTGTAAAGAGAAACCTCAGCGTCGGCGGATGAATCGCCGCTCCAGATCGACGGCCTCATCGATGATGTGGCGGTAGCGGCTGAAGACCTGGCGAGCAGCCTCAATAGCTCGCTCGGCATCGGCGGGGGAGATGGTGCCGGCCGCGATCGCTTCGTCCAGTTCATCGTGGTCTTCTTCGCTGAGGGTTTCGTCCGGGAACACCCACCAATCGAGGATGAGGTCGCGGTAGTCGACCCCTTCGGCGGTGATCTTTACATCGGCCACGGCATCGAAGCGATGGGCAAGCACTCGGCCGCCGGGATCGAGCATTCGGTAGAGGTTGTATGGGCGGCGCGCCCAGAAGTACCCGAGTGAGGAGGAATTCGGCGGTACTTCGATAGGCAGGTGTGGCGGGCCGCCCCCACGAGTCATCACAAACCGGACAATCGCCACGCGGCCGTCGCGATAGAGCAGTTCAGTCTCGTAGTCGTGGATCGAGCCATCGAGCTTTCGCTTCCGTTCGCGGAACGGAAAGGTCCCTGTATCGGGCGTCGCGGCCGGAGTCGTATCCTTGTCGTTCACTTGAAGCACACGGGGTGACGCATGGCTGACCTTTCGTTCGAGAACATCATCTACCAGAAGGAAGGCGCGGTCGCGGTCCTCACCATTAATCGCGAACCGCAGTTGAACGCTGTCGATGGCAAGACGTCGAGCGAGATGCTGCGGGCGTGGGAGGATTTCCGCGACGATTCGTCGCTGCGGGTCTGCATCCTGACCGGCACGGGCGCAAAGTCGTTCTCGACCGGCATGGACCTGGTGGCGACGGCGCGGGGGGAGAACCAGTTCGAAGGCGGAAAGCCCGTGCCCTTCGGCGGCTTTACGAAGAGGCTGCCGATTTTCAAGCCGATCATCGCCGCGATTAATGGGTATTGCCTCGCGGGCGGGATGGAACTTGCACTGGCCTGCGACATTCGCATCTGCACGCCGGAGGCGCGTTTCGGGCTGCCGGAAGTGCGCTGGGCGATCATGCCCGGTGCCGGTGGAACACAACGGCTGCCGCGCGCCATCCCCCAGGCGCTCGCGAATTACATGATCCTCACCGCGGAGCAGATCGACGCCGAGACAGCCCTGCGGGCCGGACTCGTCTCCCACATTGTTCCACTGGACGAATTGCTCGATAAGGCGCACGCCATCGCGAACACGATTTGCGAGCGTGGGCCACTCGCCGTTCGTACGGCGAAAGAGGCGATCCAGCGAGGGCTGGATATGCCGCTCGACCACGGGCTCGCGTACGAAGACGTGCTCCTCACGCGGCTGATGGCGACCGAGGATGCAAAGGAAGGCCCGAAGGCCTTCGCGGAGAAACGAAAGCCGAACTACACGGGTCGCTGAGCGTGCGCTTTCGGGTTCCTGGCTTCGGAGTTCGCATCTTGGTGGCGACGTTCGGTGCCTTCGCCGCTTTTGGGTGCTCGTCCGGGTCAGAGGCGCAAGCCGTGCCGGGTTTCGCTTCGGTGGTGGCTGAACGCGATGTCGTGGGTGGGAAAGCCCAGCTGACTTCGACCATTCGCGTTATGTTCGATCGAAACTGGCAACTGGTGGAGGACGAACTTCCTTTCGCCTCGCTGTTCGAACTGACGGTGCCGGAAATCGATGGGACTTCGAAGCGGGTGTTCATCAACACTGCGACACGCTCGGAATCGAACAGCCGCCTGGCGACCCTGACGGTGAAGGAGCTCGTGCCAGCGGGTTCGACACTAACCGTTGAGCGAAAGGCCTTCGAACGAAATGGCCGCGGCACGATCTCGGCGGAGGTGGAGGGCGACCTGGACGCGGCACTGGTGGTGCTCGCGTCGCAGGCGATGGTGGTGGCAAACCCGGCGATGTTCGACAAGCCCACCACTCCGCCAGTGACCGCCGCCGACAGTGACAGCGCGGCCCAGCGGGAGGCACTCGAAGAGCACCTGAGGAAGCGCCCGGGCGACCCTTCGACGTTCGTCGACCAGGTGCTCGCGGTTTACGACGCGATCCCGGCCGAGATTGTGCCTTCGCCCAAGCTCCGGGCAGCGCTGGCGGCGCTGAATGGGACGTTCGCCGAACCGGCGATCAGTTCACTCCTCACCTCGGAAAACTGCACAGGGAAGCCGGCCGCCCGGGTCGCCTTCGAACCGCCACCGGACTTCCCGGACCTATTGGCGCGAGTGACCATGGAGAACGGTGCCCGGGTGATCTCGGTGAACCCGTTGGCAGAGGGCGACCGGTTCGAATTCCTGATGCCGTTGCTGGCCCACGAAGCCATCCATTGCGATGACAAGTCGGGACGGGTCGAAGAGATCGCCGCGGCAGGCTTCGACACGTTCCTGTATCTCCAACTGGTGGCCATCGAACCTGAACTGGCGAGTGCGCACACCCGCGTGGCGCGCGAACTCAACATCGATGCTGTGGGGATGATCAACAGCGGCCAGCGATACCCCGAATCGGTGGGCATCCTGCCGAGTGCCGGCGTGAAGGCGATCCTGCCGCTGACGAACAGCGCGGCGGGATCGTTCGCGGAGCTGGTGGCGAACGCCTACGCGAGCGTGCCGGACACCGCTTCGCCGCCCGAGCAGGTGGCCGTGGATTACACGAACATCCTGGCGAAGACCACCGGGATGGACATCGATAACCCGTTCAACCTGGTCTATCTCGATGAATTGCTCTCGCGGGCGATGGACCCGGGGGTATTCGCAGGCGCGATCTCGGCGTTCGGGCTCGTCCCCGAGCGGTAGCGGCGCTGACATTGGGGGGTCGGCTCTGCTACGATGTTTCGCAATCACCGCGAACGTGGCCGCACTTATCACGATGGGGTTGAGGGACCGGCCCTGCGAAACCCCGGCAACCTGTTTCATCAGACAAGGTGCCAAATCCGGACTCCTCCTTCTGCGGAAGGGTTATGGGAGAAAGATGAGAGCGACTTCGCTCGAATTGAACGGCCCCCACGCGGACGAGGAGTGTCAGATGGTTTCCTCCATGGGCCGTATGGTCATGCGTTAGCCCCTCTTTCGAAGGGGCCTCCCGAAGTGTCATCAGCGCCTTTCGGTTGCGGCGTTACCGCACCGGCCAGTGCCGTCCTTCACGAGAAGGACGATTCGGAGACAACGCATGAGTTTCGCCACCAATCTTCGCTGTCGCGAGTGTCATCGCGAATACCCCCTGGAAGCGCGCCACGTGTGCGACTTCTGTTTCGGCCCGGTCGAAGTCGC
>JBATAT010000302.1:0-6293 GCA_049662005.1 Tepidiformaceae bacterium | reverse complement strand
GAGCGGGAGCCAACCGAATCCGCGTCCTGTTACCGTTCGGAGCATGGAAATCGAACGCGCGCGTTACCTGGTCAGCCCGGGCGGTCGTGCCGCGCAGGCGCGGCTGCCGGATGACCAGCCGATCGCGGACCCGAATCGGCTGGCGACGGTACTGCGGCGGTCGTTACCACCGGACGAAGCATCGGCGCTTGCCGAACAATTGACGCTGCGGGCGCGCGCGGCCAAGAACCACGGCGATACTCGCGGCTTCCTGTACACCGCTGACGGCCTCGAAATGATGACCCACCCCCTGGTCGCAGCGCGCCGGGCCAACCGCATCGCTGGCTACGGTGGGCCAGCCTTCGACCTGACCGCTGGGCTTGGCGGCGATCTTTTTGCGCTTCGAGAGGCCCGGGTCGATGTTGTGGGTCTCGAGCGCGACCCGGTGCACGCGCTGCTCGCAGCGGCGAACACGGGGGTGGCGGTCGTCCGGGGCGATGCTACGCAGCCACCGTTCGAACTGTCGGGCACGTCAGTTGTCATCGATCCTGCCCGGCGCTCCAAGAGCTCGCGCCGATTCGACCCCGCTGCGTTCTCGCCACCATGGGACAAGGCCCTCGCCCTCGCGGCCTCGGCGCGAAGCGCGATCATCAAAGCGCAACCCGGGATTGATTCCTCACACATTCCGGCCGGGGCCGAAATCGAAGCGATCCAGCTTGGCCGATCGATGCGAGAGCTTTCGATCTGGGTTGGGGATGGTGCCAGCTCGGGGCTTCGGCGCGCAGTTCTCCTGCCGGCCAACATCTCGCTCGAATCCTCCGAACCTGAAGCAGCACCCGCGCCGCGTGCTGCTGGGCCGTTCCTGTTCGACCCCGAATCCTGCGTGACGCTGGCCACGCTCGTCCTCCACCTCGCACACCGGCTCGACGCGTGGTTGCTCGACCCTCACGTTGCCTATCTTTCGGCCGACCAACCGCGTTTCTCGCCGTTGGCAGCAACCTTCGAAGTGCTCGATGCGCTTCCTTTCTCGGTTTCACGACTGAAGGACCGGCTGCGCGCTTCGAAGTGGAGGCCGGACGATATTCGGCGGCGAGCGTTCCCGGTCGAGCCAGACGAGTTGCGAAAGCTCCTTGGCAAACTCAGGGGCGAGCCGGTCACGCTCCTGGCCACGACGATCGGAGGTCAGCGAACCGTGTTTATTTGCCGACGCCTGTTCGCTCCGGCCTGAAACCGGCAGAATTCGGCGATGCCGACACTCCTCCTGTCCAAAAAGATGCTGAATGCCCACGGATCAGCAATTGCCCAAGCCTTCCCGGGCATCGAAACCGTCACGCTTCCGGGCGCTACCGACGCACCACTCGCAGAAGCGGACCTTGAGCGGATTGACTTCGCGTTCTTCTCGCTCGATGTCTTCCCGCTCCAATCGCGGATGTTCTTCCGCTCGGTCCGGGCGGCACCGAACCTGAAATGGGTACACGTGATGAGCGCGGGTATCGACGATCCGGCGTTCCAGCAACTGCTCGCGCGAGGGGTACGCATGACGACCTCGTCGGGCTCGACTGCAAAACCGATCGCCCAGTCGGTCATCGGCGGCATGCTCATGCTGTCCCGCGGCTTTCTCACGTGGGCCGACTCCCAGCGACGCCACGCCTGGGAACAGGTTCGCGGCGCGGACGTCCCGGAGGATCTGCATGGTCAGACGATGACGGTGGTTGGTCTCGGTGCCATTGGGACGGAAATCGCGCGAATTGCGGCGGCGATTGGCCTCGAAGTGATCGGCGTCCGTCGCAGCCCCAGGCGCGAGGACGACACTGTCGACGAATTGGTGCCGCCGTCGAGCCTGCTGACGGTTGCGCCGCGCACCGATTGGCTCGTACTCGCCTGCCCACTGACCGACGAAACGAGGGGACTCGCCAGCCGGGAAGTGTTCGCCGCGCTCCCGAAGGGCGCCCACATCCTCAACATCGCCCGGGGCGAAGTCGCCGATGAAACCGCGATGATAGAGGCGCTGCAATCAGGGCACCTTGGAGGCGCCTACCTCGACGTTTTCGCGCAGGAGCCGCTCGATCCCGGTTCGCCGCTGTGGGACATGCCGAATGTGATCATCACGCCGCACAACTCCAGTGCCTCACGCGGGAACGAGGGCAGGGTCGCTACGGACTACTTCTTGCCGAACCTTGCGCGCATGGCGAAGAACGAGGCGCTCATCAACGAGGTGACGCGCTGACGGCGCGCCCCAGGACAACCCTGAGAACGTTATGTCGCGAATTTTGGCAGGTGAGACGGGTACTTTCGCAAGGGTCGCTACCTTCCCTCGAAGACCGGCTCACGCCGTTCGACGAAGCTCAAGGCGCCTTCTTTATGGTCTTCGGTGGTGAAAAGGTAGGAAAGCGAGTTGCCAACGTACTCGCCCATCTCGGCCATGGTGCCGTGCACCGCACGGCGGAGGCCCTCTTTCATGTAACGAAGCGCGACGGGCGGATTGGCGGCGATCTTCGCTGCCATCTCCCTGGCGGTGGAGAGCAGTTCGTCGGCGGGCACGACCTGGGAGACAAGCCCGATTCGCTCGGCTTCCTGCGCGGTGATGATGTCGCCGGTGAACAGCAACTCTGCGGCCTTTGACGGCCCAACGACTCGTGGCAGCCGCCAGAGCCCACCGAGATCGGCGACCAGTCCGCGCTTGATGAACAGTTCTCCGAACTTCGCCGATTCCGAAGCGATGCGGATGTCGGCGAAGAGGGTGAGGTCCATCCCCCAGCCGACTGCGGCGCCGTTGACGGCCGCGATGACTGGTTTGTCGCACTCCAGCACGGCAGCGGCAGCCGGCGTTGGCTTCGGCCTGGCTTCTCGCAAGCGGGTGACCGTTTCCTCACGATCGCCGCCGAGCATGATCTGGCGGACGTCATCGCCCGAGCAGAATGAGCGGCCGTTGCCGGTGAGCACCACGCAGCGGACATCCGGGTCGCGGTGGGCATCGCGAAAGGCCCGCTCCAGCTCGTCGTACATCTGGCGGTTGAGCGCGTTCATCACCTCCGGCCGGTTGAGGGTGATGGTGCAGATGTGGCCGGAAACGTGGTATTCGATGAAATCGGGCATGGAAATCTCTCCAGTGGTGCTTCCGCATCTTAGCGTTCGGCTCCGAGTTTCGTTAGCGGCGGCCGAATCGCATGAACGAAGCACGTTCAGAGGTGGGCGAGCAGCCATTCCTCGGCGAGCTTTATCACATCTGGCCCGATCTCGAAATGTGTTCCCGGGAGCCAGCGAATATCCTTCTCACCGGGGATGGCGTTGTACAACGCTTCAGTCCGTTCGCGCGGTATGAGTTGATCCTGGAGTTTTCCTACAACCCGGACCGCGACGTTCGCGAGGCCGGGCAAGTCCGAATCTGGGCCTTCGGCTTCGCCAACCAGTCCTCCTTCTCCTACAAGGCAGAATGCGGCCGCCTTGAAACGACCATCCCGGGCGACAGCGGGCACGCCGAGCATGCTGCCCATCGAGTAGCCAACGAATCCAAGACGCGACACATCCACGGGAAACTGGGCCGCGAGGAGGTCGATCATCGTGTGGACTTCGGTAGCGAACTGGGCGCGGATCTCCGGGTAGCGCTCGGGATTGCGGAAGAGCGACATCGGGTCGGCGCTGGCCCGCTCGCCGTGGAGGGGAGCATCGAGCCCGGCGCAGATCCACCCGCGCATCGCCCAGGCGCGTGCCACTTCCGCAACAAAGTAGTCTTCTTTGCTTCCCATACCGGGGTGCTGGATCAGAACGAGGGGCATCGGCTCGGGGTGCTCGGTGGGCAAATAGAGCAGCCCGGGAACATGCTCCTGACCTTCGTGGAACCAGAATTGAACCTCGCGCAGGTTTCCCATTGCGTTTTCGTGAATTTGCAGAGTGTTTACCATGCGATCGAATCTAAATTGGCAAGGGGCCTTTGTCACAGGCTTGACCGGATAGTGTGCGCGGCAAACGATGATTTTCGACCGAACGCACGCCTAATCCGCCACGGGTGGAACGGGGGAACCAAACTTCGGGGCGAATCCGCAGGGGCATTCTTCACGGTGAAGGATTGCGAGAGCGGAGCGGCCATCTCCGGCCGCAGCCCGTCAGCTAACCTCGTCGGCGTTGGAAGAAACCTCAATCGAGGCCTCTCTTCTCTATGGCCATTCTCGAGCGCCGAAGCCCGACCAGTGGAGCCACCCCTCCGCTTCCAATTGCCACGCCACCGGATGTCTACGCGTCGACAAACGCGCGTGAACGCCTCTGGAACGTGATCCCGCTCGTGGTCTCCCTCTTGCTTGCAAGCTTCGTGTTCTGGGGCCCGTTTTACGCGCCCTGGCCTTTTGCAGTCCTGAGTACGGCGTTCTTCGCCTACTGGCTGGTCCGCTCGTACTCGGTGGCGGCCTCATGCATCGTCGGCCTACGCCGCATCAAGCAATGGAACGGCACCAACTGGCCGGCAAAGTTTCGCCAGTTCAAGGCCGCTCACCCGGAAGCGGATGGCTGGAACTGGCCACGCCACCTTGTGGTGATTCCGAACTACAAGGAGAGCGAAGAAGGTCTTTCGCGCACACTCGATTCGCTTGCCAACCAGGCAAATTCCCACCAGGTCGTCATCGTGATGGCGATGGAGGCCCGTGAGGATGGGGCGCACATCAAGGCGGAACGGTTGATCTCCGTTTACCGCAAGCGATTCGCGGGAATGTTCGCGACCTTCCACCCGGCGGGGTTGCCCGGTGAGACCCCCGGAAAGGGATCGAATGAGGCCTGGGCGCTGCGCGAAGCCTACATTCGGATCATCGAGGATGGCCACGACGACATCTCACGCTACTCCGTCACCAGTTGCGATGCAGATGCGCTGTTCAACGCGAAACACTTCGAAGCGCTGAACTACCTCTTCCTCACGGCTCCCGACCGATACCGCACGTTCTGGCAGCCGACGATCTTCAACAGCAACAACATCTGGGATATCCCGGCGCCGCTGCGCATCCCCGATGGCCTTTCCGGAATCAACCGGATGTCGAACCTGATTTTGCCCGGAAGCGTGCGCTTCCCGACGTCGTGTTATTCCCTCAGTTGGCGGATGTTGCACGAGGTTGATTACTGGGACGAAGAGGTCATCCCCGAGGACTGGCACCTCTACCTCAAGTGTTCGTACACCCTTGGTGACCGCGTGAATGTACAGCCGATCTTCGTGCCGCTGGGGAACGACTGTGTTCTCACCGACGGCTACTGGAAGACGCTGCGAGCGCACTATGCCCAGAGCGTCCGCCATGCCTGGGGCGCCAGCGACATCCCGTATGCGTGGCGTGCATCGCGGAGCCCTCATTCGCCTGCCAGCTGGCGCCGGAAGATCCTCCTCGCGACTTCGGTAACCAAGGTCCACGCTCTCTGGATGGCGCAGTGGTACATCGTGACGCTCGGGGTTTTCCTGCCTTCGAAGATGGCTGGCTCATTCGGGGCGCCGTTGCCGCAGTGGTGGACACACCGCTACCCGGTGCCGGGCACCGGATGGCACCCCGAACAGGTGATCCACCCGTCGAACTGGTTCAATTTCGATAAGACGGGCCTGATCGAACCAACGATGTGGCTGAATCTTCCCGGAATACTGATTGCGGTGTGCATTGTGCCGCTGTTCGTGATGGCAGCGGTCGAGTACCGCCAGCGCGGCCCGCGACCGGCGTACGTCTCTCGCAAAAAGGCGGCCGCGAGCTTCCTGATCTGGCCGGCGATGGCGGTAATCACGTTCTTCTTCGCTTCTATGCCGGCACTGCACGCCCAGTGGAAGCTCGCAAGCGGGCAAGGTCTTATCTATCGCGTGGCCGAAAAGGGCACACGCCACTCCTACGCGGCGACGACCGCGCCCGCCGCGGCGCTCGTTCCAGCCCGCAGCGAACCCGACGTCATTGGCGCGATCGGCGGACAGTAGGCCCTCAACCCCCCGCGCCCCCTTCTCCCAGGCTTCGGCAAAGGGGGTTGCAGGCAGGTCTCTGGTATCGCATCGGGAGCACGGGTAGAGGTTTCACTGACCCATCACCGTTCTGGCTTCGTGCCGTTTGGGAGACCTGCGTGGCTCTACCGGCTCCGGGGTACGCCCTAATGTAGGCACCTGTTTGTTTGGCTGTAGGGAGAGCGTCGACCCGGGAGCCTGCGTCACACTTAAGCAGGAGTTCGCGGACGGTTTGGATCGGGTTCGACGCTCATTAGAAGGTCATTGTGGCCGTTACACTGGATGAAACGGGCGAGGTTCGTTCACGCTTTGAAGCGGCAACACACCTCGCGAAGCGGCAGCGCTTCTCGGGCGGGCTGGGCGAGGT
>JBATAT010000301.1:0-12860 GCA_049662005.1 Tepidiformaceae bacterium | reverse complement strand
GTATGAGCGGGCTGGCATGGGCGGTCGGAGGGCTCCTGTTCCTCTACGTCGGGGCCGAGTTCGGGCTCGGCTCGTGGGTCGCCTCGTACACGGAAAAAGAGTTCGAAGCCGGGTTGTTCACCGGGGGGCTGATCACGGCCGGGTACTGGGGCGCGTTGATGGTGGGGCGGGTGATCTCGGGGGTGCTTTTCGCACACGGCGTCCCGGCGAGGCGCGTGCTCATCGGCAGCGTCGCCTGCGGGCTTGTTGCCAGCGCGACGATCGCACTCGCGAACGAGTGGTTCGCTGCGGCAGCCGTGGCGGCCTTCGCGACCGGGCTCGCCTTTGGCCCAATCTGGCCGGCGGCGATGTCGATCGCTGCCGAAGGCCGCTCAAGCAACGTTCCCTCCGCCATGGTCACGATCGGGAACTCGGGTGGCTTCGTCTTCCCGTGGCTGCAGGGCCGGCTGCTCGTTTCCGC
Source organism: Tepidiformaceae bacterium (assembly GCA_049662005.1). Classification (GTDB taxonomy): domain Bacteria; phylum Chloroflexota; class Dehalococcoidia; order Tepidiformales; family Tepidiformaceae; genus Amarobacter. The sequence continues at coordinate 12,400 of JBATAT010000301.1, read as the reverse complement.
GGGAGCGGCGACGGGCATCGGGCTGAGCGCGGTGCTCTGCGCGCTCATGCTCGTAATCGCCTGGCGCATCGGGCGGTGGGGCCAGTCGGACAGAAACTGAAATCTGGAATCACAGGGCTCGCCAAGCGCATATACTTGGCTGGTGTCATCGCTTGAAGAAGTTCGAATGCAGCGCCAGGAGATCCTCGCCCTGGCAGCCCAACACGGGGCTCGGAATATCCGCGTATTCGGCTCAGTCGCGCGCGGGACGGCCGATGCATCGAGCGATATCGACATTCTCGTCGACCTGGAGAGCGGACGGAGCCTGGTCGACCTTGGCCAACTGCTCACCGAACTCAGTGATCTCCTCGGAGACAACGTCGACGTTGTAACCGCAAGCGGGCTGCGCGGTCGCTTAAAGGATCGCGTGCTGGCCGAGGCAGTTTCCCTTTGAGAGACGACCGGGCAAGACTCCTCGACATCATCGAAGCAGCCACCCGGATCGAGAAGTACACGGTGTTTGGTCGGGACCGTTTTGATGTGGACGAACTTGTACAGAACTGGATCGTCCACCACCTCCAGATTGTCGGCGAAGCCTGCTCTCAACTATCTGCGGAGCTTCGTGACCAACACGCTGAAATCCCTTGGCGTGGCTTTGTTGGAATGAGGAATATCCTCGTTCACCAATACTTCGGGATCGACCTTGAGCCCGTTTGGCTGGCAGCCACCAGCGAGCTTGAAGTACTTTCGTCCGTAGTCCACGAAATGCTCGTCGAACTCGATAATCGAGACGGTCGCACTTAGCTCGGCAGGAATCGCTCCGCGTCGTAGCGCATCATCGAATCCACGAGTGAGCCATACATCACCTCGATCAGCTCATGGCCACGTTCGTTGTATGCCTCTGGATCGAGGTTCGTTATACCGGTGACCAGGTAGAAGCCGAGGAGCAGCGAGGTCCGGGCGAAGTCGGCCGCAAGTTCGGCGCGCGAATAGTCCTTCACCCCCGACTCGCGGAGCGTCTCATGGTAGGTGTCGAGCAGGTCATCGGTGCTGGCCGCGATGACTTCCTTCTTGAGATTGCCGGAGATGAAGTACTGCAGATCCTGGGTGGCAGCACCCGTCGAACAAAGTTGCCAGTCGATCAGGACAAATTCATTCGCCGAACCGGCGGGGCCGAACATCATGTTGTCGAGCCGGTAGTCGCCGTGGACCAGCGTCATCGGGCGAGTCCAGAGCGTTTCGAGATACTGGTCGTACTTCTCGCCAAGGCCAACCGCGCAGCGCGTGATCATGGGGTCGAAGTGCCGTGCGAACTTCTCCTGGAAGGCCTGCAGGCTTTGGAGGTGTCCAGCTTTGAGGTACTGGTAGAAAGGGTGCCCCCGGCATGGCAGCCACGGGTACGAGCTGAGTTGTTCGGATTGCCACCAGCGCGCGTGGTGGCGAGCAAGTTCGCGAACCGCGAGATGGGCCTGTTCGAGGGAGCAGGACGCGAGCTGATCGCCAACCCTGGCACCCTGGATATCTTCGAGAACGAGCGCGAAGTTAGCATCGGCGGGGTGGTATTCCGCGTGGTAGGACTTCGGCAGGCGGACGCCGACCTGCCCCGCGAGTTCGTTGTAAAACCCCACTTCGCGCTCGAAAAAGCCGAGCACAGCCGCCATCCCGCGCGGACCGGGGACCTGTGTGGGAAGCTTCACGATCACCGAGGCCGGCGCATCGGGGCCGGGTGTACCAGCGTAGTCGAGCTTTACCCGGGCCAGTTCGCCGAGGAAGCCGACGCCCTCGCCGATTCGTGTGGATTCAAACGATTCGATCCGGGAGTCCGAAGCCAGCGATTGCGCCATCACCAGATTCAGCCAGTCCGTCGTGATTGCTTCGACACCGGTGGGGATATCTGTTGTGGTCATGTTGCACACCGCCTTCTTTGGGGGAGGCCATACTACAGAAAGCTCGTGTGCAGGCAACACGTGTACGGGCCGCCGATTCCCGTTCTCAAAATGGATCCGCCGGGCACGTCGAGTCGTTGGAACATGTTGCGAGCGCCCTGGGTTCTTCGTCGGTTGAAAGCTAATCACGCAGGAGCGTTCGGCCGACGATTTCTGACGGCGAAGGCTCCGGCGCTCCGGGCCGGTACGAGAGGTGCCCGCCGAGAGCCGCAAGCTTGTCGATTGCCGAGAGCCACCAGAAACCGGCGGCCTCCGGTAAGCGCGGTGCCAGCCGTTGCAACGCCCGTGCATTGAGGACGGCGCCACGGGTACAGGCACGCGCGAGCAGGACCGTGCCGCGCCACGGTTCGAGGCGCTTGCTTACCCTCGCGACGGCCTTGAGGTGGCCGCCGTGCCACTCGACTTCCGGGTGGGTCTGCATCAGGCGCTGGGCGCCCCAGCCGTGACAGACCTGCTTGGCCGCGAACAGCGCAAGGTCCTCATCATGTTCGTGGTCGACGCGCATGGACGGCTCGTAGGCGACGGTGAAGCCGGCGGCTTCGGCACGCAGGCCGAACTCGGTATCGCCAACGCGGCGGTAGCGGTCCTCGAAGCGCAGTGCATCGAAAACGGCCCGGCGCGCGCCAAGGTTTCGGGTGTCGCACTCGGTTGGCCTGCCCGGCACCAGCTTGCGAAGGTGCGCTTCGTAGCGGCGCTGGATGAGCCGCTGCATGACCGAATCGCCGGCACTGCCGGCATACCCCTGGACGATGTCGGCCGATTCGAGTGCGGCGAGCGCGCTGGCAACCCAGCCGCGGCGAACAACGCAGTCGGCATCGGTGAAGAGAATGACTTCGCCGGTTGCCGCGGCGACCCCGCGGTTGCGCGCGCCATAGACACCCGGCTCAGCCTCCTGAAGGATGGTCACTTCTCCAGCAAGCCTCGCCTGCAGTTCACTGGAGAACTCCGGCGTCGAGGCATTGTCGATGACGATCAGTTCCAGCCGGGCAGCTTCATCGGCGCAGGCGAGGATCGATTCGACCGCCGCGAAGACACGCCGATCTGAGCGAACCGGGAGAATCACGCTGACCGTTTTTCTGGTCACGCAGGGGTGCCCGCGCGGACGCTTTCGACGATTTCGATGGCACGGGCACAGTCACGCGCGGCTTCGATTCCCGGCAGGAATCCCGGGATCTCGCCCTCAAATGTCCTTGCCCAATCGCCCAGCATGGCAGCGATCCCGGCGACGGCGACCGTCGGCTGGCGTCGAAGACGCCGGATCAGTTCGCCCGCGGGACCGACGGTGGGCGACGGCAACGGCGTGCCGTCGCAGGAAGCGGTCTCGGCATATACCGCCCCGTGGCCGACCAGCCAATCGAAGCGAGCGCCGTTCTGGAGCGTGAATGCCCCCGAGGCTCGCGTCGCGGTGCGGGTGACTTCAACCACCCCCGAGATCGCCGATCCCGAGAGCCATCCAGCAAGGTCAGCAGCGTGGGGAAGCAGGTCGCGCACCGGTGACTCCACGGATTGCGCGCCCCAGGTATCGGGATTGGTTTCGAGGCGAAACATAAACCGGCGGCCCGCGGGGAACCTCGTGCGGTAGGTTGGCCAGTAGCGCCGCGAGAATGCGGGCGTCACAAGCTCCGGGCGGCTCCACGCATTGACTTCTGCTTCTGACACCGCCGGCGGCTTTTCGACGAGCACGCGAATACCGCGCGCCGCGGCCAACTCGACCTGTTCGGCATGGAGCCGGGCGGGACTGAGGATGATGACGCCATCGAGTTCGTGCGAATCGAGCAGCGCTTCGGCTGACCTGTGGGTCGCCTCGGCGGCCGGGTCGGCCGTGGCAACGATGGAAAACTCGGGACAACGTGCGAGCGACGGGCGGTAGAGCTGGTGGTACGCCTGGCCTGTGCCGATGACGCCGAGGTGAATCGGATGGTTCACGAAAGGAATGTGCTCCCTTCGAAATATTCCACATTCGGCAGGCCGAACAGGCTGCACATTGAGGGAGCAAAATCACGGTTGTCGATTTCCACTCGGTTAAGCGAACGGCCGCTGCCTTCGCCGAAGCGAGCGAAGAGGAAGCCCTGACCGTTGTGAATACCATTCCGCGCTTCCGGTTCGGTGTTCGTGAGCTTCAGGCCTCCTGGACCAACGATGTGGTCAGCTGAGACAACCCGCGGATTTGAAAGAAGGAGTCCATCCGGGAGCCGGTGAGCTCGAGGCCCCCGGAAATCGATCGCGGGACGCATCATGCCAGCGAAAGCAGGACGTCCGTCGGCCGTTTGAAACTGCCCGGCGAGTGTTTCGAAACTCTTGATCGCGCCCTCGGTAGCTGCTTCGTCGAACCGGCCATCGCGTTCGCGGCCCGTAAGGTTCGCGCGGACGGCGACGTGGCCATCGTGGGCTACACGGAAAATGGCATCGCTCTCGAGGTCAGCACCGGCGCTGTTCCTGGCGCCCTCGCGGGAGGCACGAAAGCGCGCAGGCAGTCGCCGCCAGATGGCCTGGTGCAGCGACGACGGCAGCAGGTTCCGCATTCGACGGAGGAGATCCGGCTTCGCGACCGCCACCTCCGGCTCTTTACCCAGCGACATCGCAAGCACCTGGCTGCCGAGCGATGCCGAGAAATCGACCTGGTGGACAGTACCGTGGAGCGAGAACAGGAAGATATGGGCATCGGCACCGGCCGCTTCGACGATTTCGGGCCAGGCAGCATCAAGCGGTTCGAGGATGTGACCCATGCCCGAGACATTGGTCATCGTTTCGGTCAGTTGTTGTGGTGCGGCAAGGTAGTGGCTGGCCTTGTGAGTTTCGGAAAAGACGAACAAGTGGAGCCCCGGTCCCGGACGCTCGTTGAGCAGGTCGCGCGTCGCTTTCGCGCGCAGCCCAACGCCGCGGCGAAGGTCGCGTACCATCTTGAGTTTCTCAGCGGCCGACTGCGGTTCGACCGTATCAAAGGATAGGGGGTGCGTGCCGAAGCGCTTTTCGAATCGCGCGCGGTAGCCCTCCGGCCATGCCTGTTCTTCCAGTTCGTCGTGCATGCCCCATGCGCTCACCTCCAAAGAGTCCGGTTGGCGCACGAGTGGAACGTAGGGGGCGTCGAGAATGGTCAGCGGTAAGCGGAGTTCGCCAATACGCTTCCAGAACGGCTCGATTGCGAACGCCTGGTGCGAGTTGCGCACATAAGCCATCTCCTCTTCGAGCCACTGGGTCCAGAAATACATTCCGTGGATCCCGGGTCCTGTGCCGGTCGCGAAGGTCGGCCAGAGGCTTCCGTGCAGCGTCGCGCCTTCGGAATGAATCCGGGCACGCCCCGAATCCTTCGCGAAGCGGGCCAGGTTCGGTAACGCGCCCGATTCCATCAGGTGTTCGAACACGTTCGCATCGAACGCGTCGAGCGCGATCAGCACAACGCGCGTATTGGCGGCCGGGGGCACTACCATCCACCACCTCTCATGCACTGACGCTACCGAGGAGGGCGGATAGAGTCGAGCGCAGTGGAATCGCACAGCACAGCGCGATTCCTGACAGGATGCTGCCACCACGCTGTCAGGTGAGTGCGCAGTGGTATCTATACTACTGACAAAATGGTGTCAGGATCGGTAGCGCATGATGGCGGGGCCGGGGGCAAATAACCGCCCGGACAATCTCTCCGAGGAATTGGCACGATGAACGTCACTCACATTTCTATCCAGCTCGCCAGCGGCGACCCCGAACGGCTTCGCGCGTTCTACAAAGACATTGTCCAGCTACCAACCGAGGAGCATATGGGCCCCGGCGCCTTCAAGATTGGCGCGATGGACGCGCTGCTCATCGTTGATCACTCCGAGGTTTCGGGAATGGCTAAGGAGGGCGCGCGCACAATGATCGACCTCCATGTTGAAGACATCGATGCCGAACATGACCGGCTGAAGGCCGCCGGAGTGATGTTTACCCGGGAAAAGGGCGTCGAATTCTGGGGCGGAGTCATCAGCACATTTAACGACCCCGATGGCAACACCATCCAGGTGATCCAACACAAGCCGGAACTCGCCCGAGTCCCGGAGGATCAGGCTACGGGCGTCGCCTGAGACAGCTCATCGAACCCCTGCACGGCCCGAAAGGAGTCCCGCATGACCGCTATGCTCTCGAAGATGAAGGTGACCGGGTTCTTCACGAACATCACCAGCGACAGGCCGAACGACCTCTATAACTTCTACCGCGATGTGGTTGCGCTGCCGGCGGCGCCAGAATACCGGCGGGCCGTCCGTGCGGCCGGAGCCGTCATCGTCTTCAGCAGCCACTCCGGGGTTCGTGGCGGAGCCAGGGAACCTCTCCGCCAGTTCACGAGCCTGAGCGTCGAGGATATCTCGGCGGAACAGGCACGGATCGAAGCCCAGGGTGTGAGCTTCATCCAGCGAAAGGGATGCGATGAACGGGGCGGAATCGTCTCGACATTCCTGGACCCGGATGGGAACTACGTTCAGCTCCTCCAAAACAACGAAAGGGTCATGGCGTAGGCCATGCGTCGAGCCGACCGCCTTTTCCAGATCATCCAGCTGCTCCGCCGGCGCCATGTGCTCACGGCGGCGGCGATCGCGAGCGACCTGGAAGTTTCGGAACGAACGGTCTACCGGGACATCGCCGACCTCGTGCGATCGGGCGTACCGATCGCGGGCGAGGCAGGCGTCGGGTACACCCTCCGGCGCGGGTTCGACTTGCCACCACTCATGTTTACCGAAGAAGAGATCGAAGCACTGGTGCTCGGCACCCGGGTGGTCAGCAGCTGGGCCGATGAGGGGCTGGCGAAAGCCGCAGAAAGCGCGCTCGCCCGGATAGAGGCCGCACTAACCGACAAACTCAAGGCACGGCTGACCGGTTCGCGATTGTTCGCGCCGTCCTTCCACGTTCCCCAACAGGTGGCTGCCGCCCTCGCCGACCTGCGGAAAGCCATTGATGAACGCCGCCCAACGCAACTCGATTATTCGGATACCGGCGGCGCGCGGACCAACCGCGTGGTTCGGCCACTTGGCCTGTTCTTCTGGGGCAACAAGTGGACGCTGACGGCCTGGTGCGAGTTGCGCGAGGACTTCCGTGACTTCCGCCTGGACCGGATCCAGGGGATGACAATGCTTGACCAGCAGTTCGATCTGGAACCCGGGAAAACAATCGAGGACTTCTTCAGCCGCTGGGAAGAGCACGAACAGTAACGAATGCCTAGGTTTTCGCGTCCTCGGTCACGTTCTGCTTCACCACCAGAACGCGGTCGACACGGCGGGCATCCATGGCCATGACCCGGAACTGGTAGCCGGGAACCTCCACGCGGTCGCCGATCCGGGGAATGCGCCCGAGCTGGTGCATGATGAACCCCCCGATTGTGTCGTAGTCCTCACTTGCGAGTTCGGCGCCGGTTGCATCTTCGACATCGTTAATCAGGGCTAATCCGCTGACCAGCAGGTTCCCAGCCGCGAGGGGGCGAATGGTTTCACCCTGCTGGCGGCCGCCACCGAGCCACCGGCCAAGCAAGCGGTAGAGGACTTCGTCCGCGGTGAGGATGCCGCTCGTGCCACCGTGCTCATCGACGAGAACCACGATCTGGACCTTCTTGGAGCGCATCGCCTGGACAGCGACTTCGACGCTGACTGATTCGGGAATGGCGACTGCTGGCTCGACGAGGTTGCGCCAGTCGGTCGCGCCGGTGCGGAGGAGGCGAAGCAAGTCCTTCGCATCGAGCGTGCCGAGGATGTGGTCCAGGTCTTCCTCAAACACGGGGTAGCGGGTGTGCTCGCGCTTTTCGACGATATTGAGGACCTCTTCCAGGGTGGCGTCGGCATCGATGGCAGCCACTTCCGTGCGGGGAACCATGATCTGGTCGGCCTGGATAGCGCTGAATTCGAGCGCGCGCCGGGCAAGCATGAGTTCCGAGGTCGAGAGGAGTCCTGCGCGGGCGCTCGCCTGGATGACCAATTCGAGCTCTTCCGGAGCAAGATTCGATTCGTGTTCGGATGCGGGGCGAATGCCAAACGGTGAGACCACTGCCCGGCCCGCCGTGTTCATCACCCAGATGAACGGCCGGAAGATCCGGTTGAAGACGGCAATCGGGGCAGCCACCCAGAGCGCCGTTGCTTCCGACCGCTGGAGGGCGAGCGTCTTCGGTGCGAGTTCACCGAGGACGATGTGGAGGGTGGTGATGATGGTGAAGGCAACCGCGACGCTGGCCGTGTGCGCGATGGCTGGCGCCGCCCAGCTTCCGACCAGCCACTCGACCGGCGGTTCGATAATGTGCGCCAGCGCCGGTTCGCCCACCCAGCCGAGCGCCAGGCTCGACATGGTGATTCCAAGCTGGGTGGCCGCGATGTAGTTGTCGAGATCGTGGAGGGAGGCGAGCAGGAGCTTCGCACGGGACTGGCCACCCGATGCAAGCTGTTCGATGCGGCTGCGGCGGACGGCGACGTAGGAGAACTCGGTGGCAACGAAAAGGCCGTTCGCAGCAACGAGGACGATGACCGCGACCAGCCCGATGATGGTCAGAGCGCTATCTGGCATGCAGGCATGATACGGGGTAGCGAGCTCCCGGTTTCGAGTGCCGAGTCCCGAGTGCAGGAGTCGCGGGGCTCAGCCCCCGCTTGGGCCCGGGAGGGCCAGGCTCGGTGCCGAGGTGCGAGTGCTCCCCCTTCTCCCAGGCCTGGGAGAGGGCGCTGGGCGGTGGACGGCTCTAGTGGAACAGGCGGCGGTAGTGGGCGCTCTCGAAGAAGCCTGCCAGGATCGTCCGCGTGAAGGGCGGCATATCAAGTTGCCCGAGCTGCTCGGGAGCGAAGTAGCGGAACGCCTGGCCCTCGTTCACCTGGATCTCGGCCTCATCAAGGTCGGGGTCGGCGAAGTAGATGTGGTAGGCGTCGGTGATCGAGGTAGGAAAGTCGGGATCGCGCCGGAACATCCGGTAGAACTTGAGGTCCTCCAGGAGGATGCCGGTCTCTTCTTCGAATTCACGGAAGGCCGCCGCATCCGGTGCCTCGCCCGGTTCGATGATGCCGCCCGGGATCGCCCACTGGTCGGGATACCGTTCCGGTGGCAGGTCGGCATCGCGTAGTTGCAGCAGCGCCCGTCCCCAGCGATCGAGGGCGACAATTCCGACGCCGTCCTTGTGGGGACGATGCATGGCCACGGTCCCCTTATAAGAGTCGCTGGCAGTAAAGCGGGCGAGGACGGCGCGAGTGCCGGGGTTCATCGGCAGGGTCTCGAAGTTATCTGGATGCTGGTATTGGAAATCGAGACCTTCATTCACCACGATGGCGGCGCGCGGGACCTGGTCATCGGCGAAGAAAAGATGAAGGCGTGCAGGAATCAGGTCGGGGACTTCATCTGTCGTGATCGATTCGAAAAAGCGAAGGCGCTTGAGGGCGACCCCGGTTTCCTCCTCGAACTCTCGCAGCGCGGTCTCGCGCGGCGATTCATCACCTTCCCGGCCTCCCCCGAGTGGAGTCCACCGCCCGACGCCGGCCGGCGGAACATCATCGCTCCGCTGCTGAAGGAGGATTGACCCATCGGCGGCGATGAGCAGGACGCAACTGCCTTCACGACCGGAACCAGGAGCCACAAGTGCCATCACCCGAGAGTAACCCGGATCGGAAACCTGATCCCGGAACGAACCCACCACGAACCGGCAGGAGCTGCGAGCGGCAGCGACCGGCTCACCTCCCCTCGACGCCAAGGCGACAGAAGGCGCAGAAACTCCACCACGGAGTTCGGCAGGGCTTGGCTTGCATCAATCACTACATGGCTATACAGTTGTCTCATGCCGGAGCTCCTACCCATACAACTGCTGGATCATGTCGCCGAGCGCTTTCGCGTGCTGGGCGATGCCACTCGCCTGACGATTCTCCGCACCCTGCTGGAGGCGGATGAGTTGAACGTGAGCGAACTCGTCGCACGCGTCGATACGACCCAGGCGAATGTGAGCAAGCACCTCGGAGTCCTCCTTCGGGCGGGGATTGTCCGGCGGCGACCCGAAGGCACAACGGCTTACTACTCCGTCGCCGACCCCACGCTGAAGCCAATCTGTGAAATCGTTTGCGACCGCTTGCGGCAGCAGAACGAGGAAGCGGCGCAGGTTTTCGCAACGAACTAACAGCGCTCGAACGCAGACCCGGACGAACCAACTACCCGAACCATCACTATATCGACATGGAGTTATGACCTTTGACTAACCCACCGCTTGCCCGCCTCGGCCAATGGGCCTTCGGCCACCGCCGCCTTGTCATCGGCACCTGGGCCGTCTTCGCCATCGGGCTCGGCATCTTCGCGCCAAAGCTCGAACATGCCCTCTCGGGCGCCATGTGGGAGGTCAACGGCAGCGACTCGCTCGCGGCGCGGCAGATCATCGACCGAGAGTTCGGTGGCCTCTCTTCGCAATCAGCCGCGGTTGTCGTCTACAGCGAAACGCTTGGGGCAGATGACCCGGCCTTCCGCGAGCGGGTTGATAAAGTTACGACGACCCTCGCCAAAGAACCGGCGTTCGGTCCAGTGGTCGAGCAAGCTGGCCCGGACGGAAAGACCGTCCTGCTCCAGGCGGGCGCGCTTGTCGATCCCACCGAAGCAGTGCGTGCCGCCGAGCGATTGAACGAGCCCATCGGCAAACTTGGCGATGAAACGGTGAGCGTCGCGCTGACGGGGTCGCCAGCGTTCTGGGGCGACTTCAACGCCGTCAACAAAGACGGAATGCAAAAGGCCGAGTTGCTCACCTGGCCGGTGACGGCAGTGATCCTGATCCTCGCTTTCGGAACGCTCGCCGCAGCCGGGTTGCCACTGTTGCTGGCTGGCGCCGGGCTAGTTTCGGCAATGGGTGTGCTCTTCGGTATCACGCAGTTCACCGACCTGAGCATCTGGACGCTGAACTTCGCGATGATGTTCTCGATCGCGCTCGGAATCGACTATGCGCTCTTCATCGTGACCCGTTACCGTGGCGCGCTTCATGCGACTCCCGACGATCCGAAACAGGCCGCGGGTGTGGCGATGGATACCGCCGGAAAGGCAGTCCTGTTCAGCGGCCTGACGGTGCTCATCAGCCTCTCCGCCGTCCTCCTTGTTCCCATCCCGGCCTTCCGGTCGATGGCTGCCGGGATGATGCTCGCGGTGGCATTCGTGCTACTTGCCGCGCTCACGCTGTTGCCAGCGATGCTCGGCGGCTGGATTAACCGGCTCGCGCTGCCCTGGCACAACGTGGGCGAACATCGGAGCGCCTTTTGGGATCAGTTCGGCTCCCGCATCCAGCCGCGATCACTCGTGCTCGCTCTTGGCGTGACGGCGGGGCTGTTGATCCTCTCGGCACCCTTGCTCAACCTGCAGACGGGGATGCCGGGCATCAACGTCCTTCCGCATTCGAAGCAGGCGCGACAGGGCTACGAGCAGCTCGCACAGAGTTTCGGCCCGGGCGGGCCGGGGCCGATCCAGATCATCGTGCCCCCGAGTGGGGACGCGGCGGGCATCGCCAGCATCGTCACCGAGACGTCGGGTGTGGCGTTCGCCTTTCCTCCACAGGCCGGGGCCGCTGGCTCCAGCCTGATCCAGGCAGTTGCCACCACCGATCCCTCGAGTAAGGCATCGTTCGAACTGATCGGCCGGCTTCGGACCGCGCTGCCATCGAATGTGCTGGTCGGCGGGCCGGTGGCCGAGAACCACGACCTCGATCAGACGCTCCGAGCCCGGGCGCCGCTCGTCATTGGTACGGTGCTCCTGCTCGGCTTCATCCTCCTGCTTTTCGCGCTCCAGGCGGTATTTATCGCGGTCGCTGGAGTGATCTTCAACCTGCTTTCAGTGGGCGCTGCCTTTGGGGTGGGAGCACTCGCCTTCCAGCACGGCTGGCTCGCTGGTCCAATGGGTTTCGAGAGCCAGGGATACCTCACCTCATGGGCTCCACTCTTCTTCTTCACGCTCGTGTTCGCCATCTCTATGGACTACACAGTGTTCTTGCTCGCTTCGGCGCGCGAGCACTTCGAACGCTCGCGGGATGGTGCCGAGGCGGTGAGGGGCGCGCTCGCACATACGGGCCGGCCGATCGTCGCCGCGGCAGCCGTGATGATCGCCGTCTTCTACACATTCGCCATCGCCGGTCCCCTCCCGATGAAGGAGATGGGTGTGATCCTCGGGACCGCCGTCCTTATCGACGCTTTCCTCGTGCGGCTGGTGCTGGTCCCTGCAGTCCTCTACCTGGCGGGCGACAGGGCCTGGTGGCTCCCACGATGGGCAGACCGAATGCTGCCTGATGTCCGCTTCGCACATTAGTGGACAGGAAAACCCCCTTGCCCTGTCTACCCAGTTTCCAAAGGAGACCTACGTGAATCCCGTCCTCAAATATCGAATGCCCAAACCACTGACGGAAGCCGAGCCGATCGTGCGTGAAGCACTGAAGAAAGCAGGATTCGGCATCCTTACGGAAGTCGACGTGACGGCAACGCTGCGCGAAAAGCTGGGCGTGGAGACACGGCCCTACAAGATTCTCGGGGCGTGCAACC
>JBATAT010000300.1:0-2964 GCA_049662005.1 Tepidiformaceae bacterium | reverse complement strand
CCCCCCAGCCCCGAGGCCGATGTGATGCGCCGCCGCCACATCAATGCGTATCTGCAGGTGCCGGTCTACAAGGCGTTCCACCAGTGGCTTGGCCGAAGCGAAATCCTCGCGGGCATGTGGGAAGCCTGGGACGCAGGCGATCGCAAGGGCGCCGTCGCGAACACGCCCGAGCAGGTCGTCGACGACCTCATCGTCCATGGGACCGCCGAGGAACGAAACGCGCACGTCCAGCGCTACCTCGATGCAGGGGTCGATACGGCCTTCCTGAGCTGGTTTACCTTCGAAACCGACCGCGCGAAGATGCGCGAGATGATCCACCAGGCGATGGTGGAGATGGCGCCCAAGCGGTAGTTCGTTCAGGGCAGGCGGGTCACTGGCTTGAGGAACAGCATCGCCAGGATGCCCAGGATCACCGCGCAGGCCGCACTGACGACCACCGTCGTCTGCGGGCCCCACAGTGCACCCTGGCCAGCCGCCTGCGCATAGCCGAGCGGCAGGCTCGCCTGGAATTAAAGCCCGTAGACGCTCATTACGCGCCCCATCATCGCTTTCGATGTGTTCTCCTGGAGCAGCGCCACGGCGAAATTGATGAAGATCGCCGGGCCAAGAATGCCCGCGAAGAACACCGAAACCATCGCCAGTTCAACCGAAGGGCTGAGGCCGAAGAGCAGCCAGAACAGGCCACCGAAGAATAACGAGCTGCAGAGCAGCAGGCCACGCCGCCGCAGCTTGATCACGCTCATGACGATGGAACCGATGAGAATGCCAGCGCCCATCGATGCCCAGAGGAAACCGATGAACTTGTCCGACTGGTGGAAGACGTCCCCGACGATGAGGACGACCGTGACGGCGAACGGGCCCATCAGGAACAGGCCGGGGACTGTCCCGAGGCTGAGGATCCCAAGCAGCGACCGTTCGCGGTTCACATAGCGGAGACCTTCGATGAGATCGCGGAACACGCTCTTGCCCGTTGGCACCGGTGCATCGGTGGCGATCAGCGAAAAGAGCAAGGCGGCGATCCCGAGCATCGCCACTTCGACCGCGAATGCGGCGGTCAGGCCAAAGCCGTCGGCGATGACACCGCCAATCGCCGGGCCACCGAACTGGAGGGTGGCCATGAACGCCATCGTCCCGAAGATGGCGCCGTTCTGGAGCTGCGAAATGCTCAGGATTTGGGGCATCATGCTCTGGCGCGCCGGGTTCGTGAACGCGCCCGCGCCGCCCACCACGGCAGCGAGGATGAAGACCGGCCAGATGAAGGCAACGTCCGCGCCGGAGAGCGCCACGTAGGTGAGCGAAACCGCAGCGGCAACGCCATAGGTCCGGACCAGGATCCGGCGTCGTTCGACGCGATCGGCAACCACGCCGCCGACCAGCGCGAGGGCGGCGCCGGGCAGCGTCTGGCAAATCAGCGCGGCCGCGATGGCGGTCGCCCGGAAGTCTTCGGATACGCGGTCGCGGATGAAGATCGGAACGGTGACCGCCTGGATTCCAACGCCGCTTCCGGCTACCACGGAAGCAAGCCACCAGATGCGAAACCCCATCACGCTAAACGGGTTTCGCGACACTTCGCTTTCGCCTGCGACGACGGGAGCGGGCAGCAGTTCGGGGGCTACTTCGACCATGAGTTGCGAAGTGTACGGGCAACACGGAGAGATTGAACAGAGAACGACTGGATATGGTGTCCGGCGAGTCACCCATATACAATCCTGATCAACTTTGCTGAGGTTTGGGAGTTTGGCAGACACACCGGCACGACAGAAGTGGCTCACCCTCGGCGTTGCCAGCGATCATCTCGGTGTCAGCGAATCAACTATCCGCCGATGGGCCGATTCGGGTGAGATTCGCTCCTATCGCACAAGCGGGGGCCACCGCCGGATCCTCGAAGAGGACCTGAAGGCGATCATCGCCAGCGCCGGCGCCACTGCCGCCGCGCGCGACACCGACCGTATCAGCGACATTGCCCTTGCTCGCGTAAAGCGCCGGATTACGCGCGGCCGCCAGGCCCGCAGCCTCGATCATTTCACCACGATGAGCCCGGACGCCATCGACCGGCTGCGGCTGCTCGGCCGCCAGGTGGTCGACCTGTTCGCGCGATACATCGCTTCGGATTCGAAGAAGGAACGCTTTGGCGAAGATGCGCGCACCATCGGACGCGAATACGGCCGCTCACTCGTGTCCGAAAACATCGGATTGACCTCGGCCGTCACGACCTTCAACTCGATGCGCCGATCACTCGAAGAAACGGCGTCGCAAATCGCCGTGGAAGCCGGCCTTTCGACCGAAGAAGCGGTCGAAGCCGTGGAAGACACGCTCTCGCTCGCCGATCACATCCTGGAAGGGATGGCCTCGGTCTACGAAACCTCGGCGTAGGGGCCGGGGCGCGCGGAGATGAGCGAAATTGGTACCCTCGGAGGGACTCGAACCCCCAACCTTCTGATCCGAAGTTCCGAGCAGGGCGTCCTTTGACGTCCGTTGCAGATTCGATTTTGAGTCAGGACTGCGTGAAAGTCCGCCGGCATCCGCGTCGGTGGTAGTACGGGTGGTAGTAAGTTAGCGTGGCTGTTACGCGGTGATGCCGCCCGCAGGGACACTCCAATCGAACTGGCGGTCTTTCAACGGGTCTAGGCGCTGGGCCTCCGAAAGTGCCCAGTCCCGCCACTTAAGGAACTCAGGTGATCGCTCTATCTCGTGCGCGGGTGTCATTGCGGCAACAAACTGCCGGATCTGTTCAGCCTGCCTGAATGATTCGGCCTGCGCGATGAGGTGTGCCCGCCCTGCCTCTCGGGACTCTTCCAGGAGTCGCTGATGGTGTTGAAGCATCTCAGCTTTGAGACGAACTCGGTCTTCGTGCTGCCGCAGTTCCTGGGCGCGCCTTTCTAGTTCAACCGAGGCCAAGACGGCAGTGACTATCTCAGTCAAATGTGCTTCGATCACCGCGTCGCGACGTTCCCGCCAAACGAA
>JBATAT010000299.1:0-2450 GCA_049662005.1 Tepidiformaceae bacterium | reverse complement strand
ATTCTGTGCAGGCGCCGACCTCTCTGGCGGACCGAACACCTTTGCCCGCGGCCGCGACACAGACATCAGCGAGTACCGCGACGGTGGCGGCAAGGTCACCCTGCGCATTTTCGAACTGAAGAAGCCGATCATCGCCGCCATCAACGGCCCGGCCGTCGGTGTCGGGATCACGATGACGCTCGCGATGGACGTGCGGATGGCTTCGGAGAGTGCGCGCATGGGGTTCGTCTTCGCGCGGCGCGGCATCGTCCCAGAAGCATGCAGTTCCTGGTTCCTGCCTCGCATCGTCGGCATCTCGCAGGCGATGGAATGGGTCTCGACCGGCCGCGTCTTCGATGCCAACGAAGCCCTCGCCGGGGGCCTCGTGAAAAGCGTCCACGCGCCCGCCGACCTTCTTCCCGCAGCCCACAAATTGGCACGCGAAATCGCCGATAACACGGCGCCCGTCTCGGTCGCACTTTGCCGACAGCTCATGTGGCGTGGTCTGGTCGCTGACCACCCGATGCACGCCCACATGGCCGATTCGCGCGGCATCCTTCTCATGGGCCAGCACGAGGACGTCCGTGAAGGCGTTGCCTCGTTCCTCGAAAAGCGGAAGCCAGTGTTCACTGGCAGTGTCGCCAGCGGCCTCCCGGACCTCTTCCCCTTCTACAAAACCCCCGAGTTCGCCTGATAACGAACCGAGAGCGTCAGGTTGATGAATGGTACCATTAAGAGATGGCACCTGAAATTTCCTACCGAGTAGGCGTCTACACGCGCATCTCCGAAGACCGGGACGGCCATCAGACGGCTACGGCGCGACAGACGCAAGATGCGCGCCAGCACGCCGAGCGCAAGGGCTGGGAAGTCGTCGATGTCTTCGAGGACGTGGACATCTCAGTTTTTAAAACCAGCGCGAAGCGCCCCGAGTTCGAGCGAATGCTTACGGCGCTCAAGTCCGGCGCCATCGACGGCGTGATCGTCTGGAAACTTGATAGGTTGACCCGGCAGCAGCGTGACCTCGCGCGGGTAATGGAAGCCTGTGAGGTGCTCAGGGGCTTCATCTCCAGCGTCATGGAGCCAATCGATACGAGGGAGCCGCACGGCCAATTCGTCGCCGAGTTGTTAATCGCCCAGGCGAGGATGGAGTCAGCAAACAGCTCCGCCAGGCAGCGGCGCAAGGCGCAGGAACAACGCGAACAGGGACTCCCGCCGACAAACGGCAAGCGGTGCTTCGGCTACGACCAGAAGTACACGAAGGTCATCCCGGAAGAGGCGGCCATCATTCGCGAAGTCCGGGACCGGGTCTTCGCTGGTGAGAACCTGCGAAGTATCGCCTTCGACCTTCAAGGGCGGGGTATTCGCTCCACGGACGGTAACTTCATCCGCGCACAGCAACTCAAGCGGACGATGACCACCCCGACGATCTGCGGAGAACGAGTTCTAAAAGACAGATTGAAGGACTTCGCCCTGGCTTGGACGCCTTCCCAAAGTCGCTGGTGTGCTCGGAGAGCGACGGCAGTTGGCGAGGCGATCCGGTAAACTCGCGCGCATGATTCGAGCAGTGAACGTTCACTTCATTATTCTCTGCGGGGTTTTCGGTGGCGTGTACCAGGGTCGAATCTCCGGCGATGCCGACACCGGAACCAGATCACGCCGTAGGGATAGAACTTCTCTGTGTCTACGAGGGCTCGAATTCGCACGAGTATCAGGGCGAGATTTGTGCCGACGCCGGCGATATTTTCTGGTTCGAACTGACAATAAGTCGAACGGCAGCTACACAGATGGGGTTTCGACGTCATCTACGTCAAGATCGGAGCCACCATGAACCGAACCCCGATCACTCTTACGCAAGATGCGCGGACTCGCCGGAGACTGCGCTCTAACGCCGAAAGGGGCAATCGAACATGAGTCAGAGCGCCGGTCGAAAATCGGTGACGCTAAGGCTGCCGCCCGCCTGGTTGGTGTTTCAGTTCGCGATCGTCGGATTGGCCGCAGGTCTGGTGGTGGCCGATAGATACTATTGGCACTGGTATGCCCCGGACCGAGACATCCAGTCTGCCACAACCGAGGACCTCGACCGCTTGGCGGCGCGCGTTTCAAAGGTGGAGTCCGACGTTGTCAGGGCTCAGACAACGGCCTCTTCGGCGGAATCAGCGGCGAGGAGTAACGGCAGTTCAGGACTGGTCGACAATGTTGAGTCCTCGCTCGCCCGGATGGCCTCAAGCCTCGCGATCATTTCATTGGTTCAGTCGAAGGGCGGCGCACAATCCTCCGCGTCTGCCCAAGGGAAGGCCTGCATAGCGTGGCTACTCAAGGGCGAGGGAAGCGGTGCCGATTGCGGGTTCACCAGAGCCGACCCTTAGCTAGCGGGAGACGAAGAATCTCATGACCGAACGCCCCACCATCACCCATGTTGCCCGCATGTTGGGGGTCACTGAAGACCGCGTTCATGTCGTCCTGATTGCTGA
>JBATAT010000298.1:0-3870 GCA_049662005.1 Tepidiformaceae bacterium | reverse complement strand
GAATGCGCGCGGCGATGGCTCCGATGATAGTGGCCAGAGGCGAACCATTCCCGTAGCGGTAGGTACTCGCCGAAGCCAGGCGGCTTTCGACGAACTGTTTGGTATGCATCTCGATGAATCGCATCGTTAGATCCATGTCTTTCCTCCTGCGGGCCTTGGCTGCCCTCGTTGCTGTTCGGATATTGGCATTGTGCCCCTCCTGTACATGAAAGTCAACTCTAATCTCAAGAAACTTAATTCTCTGATTAATAATCATGGCCCGAGCCCACAAAACTGCATCCAATTCAGGCGGCGGATGCGCTCGCTCGGTGTCGACAGCGGCGCGCCCATCGTTCAACAATTCGCCCATGCCGATATTCGCCATTGGGGACAAAGTTCCCCGCATCCATCCCTCCGCATTCATCGCCCCGACTGCCAGCATCGTCGGCGACGTGACGATCCACGAGAACGCCTCGGTCTGGTACGGTGCCGTCGTCCGCGGCGATACGAGCTTTGCCGTCATCCATCGCGGCGCCAATGTCCAGGACGGCGCTGTCGTCCACGGACGCGCTGACCTCCCCGCAATCATCGAAGAGGAGGCCTCGATCGCCCACAACTGCGTCATTCATGGCGCGGTCATCGGTCGCCAGGCGTTGATTGGGAATGGCGCCCTCGTGCTCGATGGTGCAAAGGTCGGGGCGGGATCGCTCATCGCCGCCGGGTCGGTCGTCCTGAGCGATACCGAGATCCCGCCCGGTGTACTTGCCGCCGGCACGCCCGCGGTGGTCAAACGGAAGATAACCGGGACACCCTCGGAGGAGTGGGTCACCGGGAACCCGGGCCGGTATGCGCGCCTCGCGGTGCTCCACCGCGAGGGCCTCCGGGAGCTCTATCGCGAATCCGTCGAGGCGCCCTAAACCCCTCGAGGGCCGGTATGCTGCCCACGAACCTGATTCGTACGCGGAGGAGTAACCCATGGAAATCGAAGGCAAGGCAGCAATGGTCAGCGGTGGTGGCTCGGGCATTGGCCGGGCTGCCGCCCTCGCCCTGGCCGAACGCGGCGCCAGGGTCATCGTCGCCGACCTTGACGAAGCGGGCGGCGCCACGACGGTTGACATGGTGGGGGCGCGAGGCGGCATCGCGATCTTCCGCTACTGCGATGTGACCAGGACCGAGGACCTCGCAGCAGCATTCGCCTGCGCGGTTGAACACTTCGGCCGCCTCGATATCGCCTTCAACAACGCTGGCATCGGCGGCGAAGACCTTTTTGCCGATGCCCCGGGGGACTGGGCGAAGGTGGTCGATATCGATCTCACCGCGGTCATCGATGCCACCCGCATCGCCGTTCGTGAAATGCGGCGAGCCGGCAAGCCGGGCGTCATTATCAACACGGCATCCATGGGCGGGTTGCTCCCGATGCCCGGCTCACCCGTGTACGCCGCGGCCAAAGCCGGCGTCATCAACTTCTCACGGTCACTCGCCTACCTCGCCGCCGAATCCAACATCCGCGTCAACGCGATCTGCCCCTCGTATACCGATACCCCGCTGGTGCGGCGCGATGGCGACGAGCGGGTGGCGGAGGTCGCGAAATCCGTTGGCGGCATCCTCATGCCAGAGGACATCGCGGCCGGCGTGATCGAACTGGTCGAGGACGACTCGCGCTTCGGATCGATCATGCGTGTAACCGTTCGCGGCGGGCGCGATTACGCCCGCGAGATCCGGCCGTAGCCCACAGCTAATTTCGCCGCGCTGGTTCCGGATCTGCAAAGAGGTCGAACGCGCCCTGTGGTGGGGCGGCGACGGTCGCCGAGGCGCGCACCGGTGTTCGCTCAGGGCGCGATGGCGTGTAAGCAGCTTCAGGCGAAACGGATTGGTCGGTGATACCGCGTTCGGACACGGCGCCGTTGGGTAGCCGGATCACGCGCGCGGGGGCTACGGATTCGAACCGCTGGGGGTTGCAGGTGAAAAGCAGCACCTGGGTGTCCTTCGCAGCCTCCGCAAGCACTGGACCGAGCTTTCGCAGGCGCGCCGGATCGGCCCACCCGAAGATATCGTCGAGGACGACTGGCGCTCCGCCGCTGTCGCTCACCAGGGCCGCACAGGCCAACCGCGTGAGCACCGCCAGCTGTTCGCGCAGCCCGACGCTCAGTTGACTCATGTCGAACTCGGTTCCCTGGCGGGCAACCTTCGCGATCCGCAGGTCGTCGGTGAGTTCTATCCGGAAGGAGTCGCCAAGGACTTGCCGGCCGAGCACTTCGATCTGCTTTTGCAGGGGCTCAGCGTAGTTCTCCCGAGCCTCATCGCGGCGCGTTCGCATCGCTTCGAACAGGGTGCGGGCCGCGTTGGCCCGGCGTTCGAAGGCTGCGAGTTCCTGTTCCGCGGCCGCGAACTGTTGCTCCGCTTCCACCAGCTGGCCATGGAGGCCGTCCGCGCCCGCGTCTTCAAGCACCCCGGCAATCGAGGCGCGCTCCGTCCCGATTCGGGATAGCGAATCATCGGCCCTTTGCATTTCGGCGACCGCCTCCGCGAGTTCCACTGACACATCTGCTGCCTCGCCGAGCGACTGCTGCGCCTGCGCGAGGCTCACGGCTTCGACCTCGTGTGCGACCCGTAATTCGGCGATGCCTTGCTCGATCGAACCGACCGTTTCTTCGCCGCTGAATTTGTCGATGTCCGCCTCTGCGCGTTCGATTTCTTCCTTCAGCGCTCCCAGCCGCTCGGTCTTCTGGAAGACCGAGCGATCAACCTCCTGGAACTTCGCGTTCGCGGCTTGCCAGCGCTGAGCTGCGGTGCCAGCAGCGGCTTCGGCGGCCTCCCGCACCCTCGTCGCCAGGTCACGAAGACGTTTCGCGTCGTCGAGCGTTGCTGGCCGATCCGGCCCGAGACGTTTGGCCATCTCGGTGACTGCCGCGCGTTCGCGACCAAGCTTCTCGCGCAGGTCCTGGGCCGAGAGGTCGCGCAGGTCACCACGGATCTGTTCCGCGAGGGATCGTCGGCGTTCATCCTTTTTGCCGCGCTCGAGAAGCACGTCCCGGGCTTCCTGGGCCGATGCCACCTGCTTCTGCCGAAGCATACCCGTAAGTTCGCTTTCGGCCCGACGATAGAACTCGGCAAGGTCCTGTGCCTGCTGCCCTGCACGAACCGTGAGGACCACCCCATCGGCGAACGCGAGGGTTGTTTCGCCTGGCACCTTGCCCCGCAGCGGCCGATCGGCGGAGACCTCGACAGCCTTGCCATCGATGGCGAGCGTCATGGTCTCGGGGACGCTGACCTCGATGGTCGCACCGGCCGCATCCCGCTGGGCCTCTGCGCGAGCGAGGGCTCGTTCCGCCGATTCAATCTCCTTCAGTGCACGTTCGTCGATCGGGCAGGCGTTCAGCCAGGCGACGATGCCGCGCAGTTCCGGGTCGTGCCGTTCGATGCGTTCCAGCCGTTCGGCCATCTGCTGAGCCTGGAGTTCGCGCTCGGCAAGGCGCACAAACGATTCCGCGTTCGACTCCGCTTCACGTGCGGTAACCAGCGCGGAGTCCGCGGCCGTTCGTTCGGCGCCGGCCACCTCAAGCGCCGCCCTCGCGTCTTCGAGTGGCTCGGCCGATGCCCTGAGTGCCTGTTCAGCTTCGCCGTACGAAGCGATTCGCCGGGCGAGGGCTGCCGCCGCATCGCTACGCGCTTTCAGGGATGCCGAAAGTTCGCGAATGTTCGCTTCGAGCAAGCGAACACGGTTGTTTGCGGCGTCAACCGCCAGGCTAAACTGCTTCCGGTTCTCGTCCCGCACGATGAGTTCGGAGCGAAGTGCCCCGGTGGCTGCGCGCTTTTCGGAAAGTGCAGCGAGTTCCGCTCCGAGCTCAGCCGAACGGATTGCCCGATTCTCGAGTTCGGCGATGCGCGACG
>JBATAT010000297.1:0-3651 GCA_049662005.1 Tepidiformaceae bacterium | reverse complement strand
GTGCTTTTCAGCGATGTGCATTTCAGCCACGCCCACACGCTGTATGAACGCGTTGGATTTCGCGCGAATCGCTTTCGCTACGCCCCCGACCCGTGGCAAAGCCGCGAGTGGGGCTTCATCATGGAGTTCGAATAGATCGGAGCCGACTCATGCCACGACCCCGCTGCACCTGGTGCACCGAACCCCCATTCCAGGATCTCGCCGTATTGAAGTGGCGCGGTGAAGAACGCGAACGCCTTACCATCCCGCTCTGTCGCAAGCACCTCGGCCGCCTCAAAGAGGCGGGCCAGAGCGGTCGTGAGTTCAAGGGGTGGTTCTACAAAGACGGCTGGTGGTAAGCCACGATCGACGTACGATTCGCCGGTGAAGATCCTTCGCCTCGGCAACAGCTACGAAAGCGACCCGAATATTCCGCCGGAATCCAACAAGACGGCGGTGGCGGATCGTCTAATCGCGGAGGCCACCGGGCAGCCAGTGGAGACGACGGCTCGAACAATCTGGCCTGACCCGGGGCTGCCGGATCTCATCGAGAAGTGGATCGACCGATACGAACCGGACCTCGTGTTCCTGGTGGTGTCCTCGTACTGGTTCACACACGTATCGCTGCCCCTCGCGATCGAAAGACGTTTCGGCCGAGTCGGAAAACCTATCGCCCGGGCCGGAGATCGGCTGGTCCACAAACCGTGGCTCGCCCGAAACCGTGCGTTCAACGCCGCGCGCAACGCGACACGAGGGGCGATCGGCGGCGAAACGCACTTCACGCCCGAACAGGTAGTGCAATCGATGGGGTCGTGCGTCCGGCGGATCGTTGCGCACGAGGAGGTCGCCCTGGCAGTCCGAGGGCCGAGGATTGCATTCGCTACTGAGGGTTCTGCAAAGGCGAAGCGCATCGGGGAGGAACGTCGCGGCAGGGTCGACCGACATATGGCTGAGTTTTGCAGGCAACTCCACGTGGAGTACATCGAATACGACACCGGGGTCACACCAGATGCTGCCCGTCAAGAGTTTCAGGCCGACATGGTGCATGTGACCGAGGTGGTTCATGCCGAACAGGGCCGGATCGAAGGTGAAGCGATGCTGCGCGCATATCGGGGGGGGTACAACGCGAGTGTTGAAACGAACGTAGACTGAACGCCGCCTCCAAGACAAGCCCTTTCGAATCCGATACGCTCACGGTTACCGGCGTACCCCTAGGCCGGGTGGGAGGCCTCATGGCACTGCGATACCGCTATTCGATGTGGGATGGGACACAGGAAGTCCCCGCGCTCGAAGCGAATGACATTCTCGACAACCTTACCGATGACCTGATGAACTTCGGTGACCTTCAGCATGCGCTTCGCAACCTGATGCAGCGGGGCATGAAGAATCCAGCGGGCGACCGCATGCAGGGCCTTCGCGACCTCCTCCAGCAGCTTCGCCAGCAGCGCCGGCAGCAGCTCGATAAGTTCGACCTGTCGTCGGTGTTCGATGATCTGAAGCGGCAACTCGACGAGATCGTGAACATGGAAAACACGACGCTTGATCGCCGTCTCGATGAGGCGGGCAAGCCGCAGCAGGCGGGCGACCAGGGAGAATCCGGCGAGCAAGGCCAACAAAGTGGACAACAGCCGCAGGGGCAGCAGGGTGGACAACAGCCCCAGGGCCAGCAGGGTTCGCAGCAGCGTGGCCAAAAGGGCCAGCAGTCCGGACAACAACAGCCGGGGCAGCAGGAGGGCGGCCAGGAGGGCGGTCAGCAAACCGGAGGACAACAGCCGGGCGGCGGGGACGAGACACCCTCCGAGTTCGCCGACATGCTTCGCAACATTGCGAACAAGAAGAAGCAGTTCCTTGAGCAGCTCCCGGAAGACGTTGCTGGGCAGGTGAAGGAGCTCCAGAACTACGAGTTCATGGACCACGAGGCCCAGGAGAAATTCAACGAACTCCTGGAGTCCTTGAAGAAGGCGATGATGGATACCTTCTTCAAGGATATGTACAACCAGATCGCCAACATGTCGCCGGAAGACCTCCAGCGCATGAAGGACATGGTCCAGGATCTGAACAAGATGCTGCAGGACAAGATGGCCGGCAACGAGCCGGACTTCGATAACTTCATGCAGCAGTACGGCGACCTGTTCGGTGACAACCCCCCGCAGTCGCTGGAAGAGCTTATTGCGCAGATGCAACACCAGATGGGGCAGATGCAGTCGCTGTTGGATTCGCTGCCGGGCGATATGCGCCAACAGCTGCAAGACCTCCTCGGCGATAAGATCGGCGACCCGGAGTTGCAGCAATCCCTGAACGAGCTCGGCCAGAGTCTCGAGTACCTGTACCCGATGCGCGACCTCAAGAACCAGTACCCGTTCCGCGGCGAGGAGGAGATCGACCTGCAATCGGCCATGAACCTCATGGATCAGATGCAATCGATCGATGAACTCGAACGCCAGCTCGAGCGCACGCAGTACGGCGGCGAAATCGATGACATCGATGCGGACAAGCTGGAGGAGTTGCTCGGACCTGAGGCGAAGGAAACGCTGGACCAGCTCAAGCAGTTCCTCGAAGTGCTCGAAGACGCGGGCTACATTCGCAAGAAGGGCAACCAGTACGAACTCACGCCACGCGGGACGCGGAAGATCGGCCAGCGTGCGCTGGTGGAGATCTACCAGTCGTTGAAGTCAGATTCGTTCGGCAAGCACGAGGTTCGGGAGTCGGGCACGGGCGGCGAACGCACCGACAGCACGAAGAAGTACGAATTCGGCGACCCGTTCTTCCTGGACATTCAGAAGACGATCATGAACTCGATGCAACGCGAAGGGCCGGGCACGCCGATCAAGCTGAGGCCGGATGACTTCGAGGTCGAACGGACCGAGCTGCTGACGCAGACAGCGACAGTGATCATGCTCGACCTGAGCTGGTCGATGGCGCTGCGGGGCAGCTTCCAGGCGGCGAAGAAAGTCGCCCTCGCGCTGAACAACCTCATCTCATCGCAGTACCAGCGCGATAGCCTCTACATCATTGGTTTCAGCGCGTACGCGCGGGAATTGACGGCGGATCAGCTTCCGTACGTGCGCTGGGACGAATCGGTGCTCGGCACGAACATGCACCACGCACTGATGATTGCCCAGAAGCTGCTGGCCAAGCACACCCAGGGGACACGCCAGATCATCATGATCTCCGACGGCGAGCCGACTGCGCACCTCGAGAAGGGGCGCAGTTACTTCGCCTATCCACCGAGCCCGATCACGATCCGCGAGACGCTCAAGGAAGTGAAGCGCTGCACGACCAAGAACATCACGATCAACACCTTCATGTTGGACCGCAACTACTACCTGAAGGAGTTCGTGAACCAGGTCGCGCGCATCAATAAGGGCCGCGTCTTCTACACGACGCCGGATAAGCTCGGCGAATACATCCTCGTGGACTACGTCGCCAGCAAGCGAAAGAAGCTGAGCGGCGTCGGGTAGGGCCGGTCGGGGACAGATGTAGGCGTGCGAACCTCCACGTGGTTTATCCCGTTTGCGCTGGGTCTGACCCTGTTGACCGCGCCGTTATCTGTGCGCGATCCGGTGGTGATGGCGCCGATCCTCGTGGCGGCTACAGTCTTCGCTGTGTATTCGCTTCGTCTCGATAAGACGCGTGGCGTGTTCGGCGCCTTCCTGACCGCGCAGGTGTTCC
>JBATAT010000296.1:0-12749 GCA_049662005.1 Tepidiformaceae bacterium | reverse complement strand
GGTCAGTACCCCGCCAGCCTTGCCGGGGCGGGCTGTGGATCCACCCCCGTATGGGCCGGTCCAACCTTCATTCGTCTGCGGCCCTTCTCATCACGCCATCCACACGGGTCTGCGATACTGTCTCCATGACGCCAGCGACCACCAGCCGCGAGCTCCAGCTTGAGATCGCCCACAACGTTCGCCACATCGGCGGCTACCCCACTCGTGAGGGTCGCCTCACATCCCACTCGATGGTGCGTTCGGCCGGGCTCCACCAGCTCACCCCCGCGGGCGTCGGTGCCCTCTCTGATTACGGCATCACAGTGATCGTCGATCTGCGTTCCACCGTCGAGCGCGAGCGCGATGTCACGCCGGACCCGGCTTCGGCCGGAATCCGCCACGTCATTGCGCCCGTTTTCGAACAGGACCACTCACCCGTTGGCATGGAAAAGGAGTTCCCCGGCTACGCAATCGTCTACGAACGCATGCTGGAGAGCGGGCAGAACGCGTACCGCACGCTCTTCGAAGTCATCGCCGAAACCGATGGCCGCGTGCTCTTCCACTGCTCGGCCGGGAAGGACCGCACCGGGGTGGCCGCCGCGCTCATGTTGGGCCTCGTCGATGTCGAGGACGAAACTATCTGCGAAGACTTCGCACTATCCGCAAGCCTGCTCGCACCCGTGCTCGGCGAATGGCTCCCAAAGATGGCGGAACGCGGCATCGACGAAGCGAAGGCGCGCAAGCTCATGGCCTCCGACGCTGCAGACATGGTCAAGACGCTGGCCCACATCGACCGCCTCTACGGCGGGCCGGCCGGGTACCTCGATGGCATTGGCCTTAGCCCCGCCGCGATGTCGGCAGTCAAAGCCAAACTGCTCGCCTGAACGAATCCTGGTACCTACCCGAGTCGCATAACCTGCTGAACAGGTCGCGAGACGGCCAGCGCCGTCCTCACGCAGACAGTTGCGACCAGTGCGAGGCCAACGATCGTTGCGACTCCGGCGAGGCCCATCAGCCCCTGCCCGAAGTCACCCGGGCTGTCGCTGCCGAGTGCGGGTAGCACCCGTAGCGGCCACGCGGCCACGAGGATGATGAATGCAGCCGTCAGCAAACGTTCGCCATGCACCACGCCGGTCCCGAATCGGGCCAGAACCACGTGCGACATCGCCACCATCAACGGCACCATGAAGCCGAGGAAGAGGATGTGGCGGATCGCGCCTTCCTGGTAGAGGTTCAGGTTGCCGGGGCTATCCGCCAGCCGCACGATCACCAGCGTCGCGGCATAGATAGTCAGTCCCAGCCACGCGATTGGTACTTGCCACTCGTACGGTTCGCCTTTGAACCGCGCCCGCATGTTCCGAAAGACACGGAGCCAGACCGTCAACGCGAGCAATCCCGCGGCGAGGCCGATATCGGCCAGGCGAACCACCAGTGCGCTGCCCGGGAGCACCCAGACGTCCTGCGCGAGGAGCCATGCCAGCGTACTCACGTTCAACGTGAAGAGCAGGATCAGTTGCTTGCGGGCCGTCAGTGCGGGTAGCCCCATGTGCCCACGCAACGCTCGTGGCCCAATCGCGAAGATGATCTGCAGAACGAACCCGCGCACGAACACTTCCGCAATAGCGTGCGTTTCCACTGGGAGCCCGACCCCATCCACCGCGTTGAGTGCCGAAGCGACCGACATCAGCGCGGCGACCGTGAGCCATGCCGCGCCGAGCCAGATAAACCACGGCTGCGGGTCCAGCTTCAGGCTGATCGGAGACTTCACCCGCACGACTGCGACCATGAATACGATGGCGCCAGCTGCCATGAGAACTCCACCGATGGGCGCGAGCCAACCGACCTGGTCGTACCAGAGTGTTCCCGCCGCCTGCAGCAACGACCCTCCGCCGAGCGCGGCCGCGACCCCGAGCCTCACCGTCCAGGGGAACGGCCGCCTGCCGTTCATGCGGATGATGAATTCGAAGACGAGCGCAGAAATGAACACCCCGGCAAACCCGAACAGTTGAATTCGGCCATGCGCCTGCACCGTTTGCGACCAACGATCACTGCCATAGCCGGTCTCCAGGGCAGCAAGGATGCCAAGGACGAGCCCCGCGATCACAGCAGTGAGGGCTGCGGCTGCCATTGAGGCGGCGAAAAGCCATGGGCGCCCCGGCAACCGTCGGACGGCGACTTGTTGGAGTGGGATGTTTCCCGTTCGAGCTTGCATACTTCGAGATTAGCACGACCTCCCACAAGCCTGCCCGGTGGCGCGTACGATGCGATCAGGAGGCTCCTGTGCCTGAGACCGTTCGCGAGACCATCACCGAATTACTCGAATCCACGCGCCAAATGTGCGACCAGTTGCTCGCGCTCCCCGCCGAGGAGATCGCGTCACCCTCATCGCATGTCTGTGCCCAGGGAGGCGACCTCTGGCGGCTCCTGACGAACGACATCGACCACGAAGTCATCCACACCGGGCAGGTGCTCGAAGGACGTTACGAGGCCCACGCAACCGCTTCGCCCATGGAGCGACTGGTCGGGGAGTGGATCGTCG
Organism: Tepidiformaceae bacterium; assembly: GCA_049662005.1. GTDB lineage: Bacteria > Chloroflexota > Dehalococcoidia > Tepidiformales > Tepidiformaceae > Amarobacter. The sequence continues at coordinate 10,231 of JBATAT010000296.1, read as the reverse complement.
CCCGCGCCACGTTTATCGCCAGCTTCGTCGGAATGAGCGACGCCGCCTTCAACGAGGAATCTGCCACGGGCCGATGGAGCTATCGCGCAATCGCAAAGCACATCTACGGACTCGAACAGCACAGCCTGAAGACGATCCGGGAAGATATCGCCAGCCGCTGATGCTCGAACCCGCAGACTACCTCGCCATCGAGCGCTTGTACTCCAGCTACAACCTCGCCATCCATCGGGCCGATGGGAATGCCTGGGCGGCTTGCTTCACCACAGATGGCGTGTTCTCGAACATCGCGCGCACGGTCACCGGGCGTGTCGACCTCGCAGCTTATGCCGCCGGGTTCTCCGCAGATAGAAACGCCCGATACACGATCAATAGCCTCGTCATCGAAGAAGCGGCTGAAGGCGCAACCGCCTCCTGCTACCTCACCATCCTCCGGCTGCACGGCCTCGAACGGACTCCCGAAATCGAACTCACCGGCGTCTACAACGACCAATTGGTCAGGCGTGCGGGCGAATGGCAGTTCGCGAAGCGCCACATCGAACGCGACCAGTAGCTACTCGAACCATCCGGGCGGTGGCGTTGGCCGCCACGCGATCCCCAGCAGGGATTCCCCCTTCGCACGATCCACCGGCGCGAACATCGCCCACTCTTCCTCTGTCGCCTCGATTTCGATGACGGGCCAGCCAATCGGTACGCCACTGCCGCGAACGACGAATGTCACCGGGTCGAACCCCGGTGAACCGTAGGCTTCGGCGACGGCAGCCCCCACTTCCTGCTGCCACTCGGTAGTCGCGCGTGACCGGTGCGGCACCGCCGCCGGGTTGTTGAAGAAGCCCCGGAAACTTGCCGGGTGTGCGCAGCGTCCACAACTTAACGATCGTTCGGCGGTGGGCAGGCGGCGCTGGGCCATGGCCGCTCGTTCGAGCTTTCCGAAAAGCCCGTGCCGGCGGAACTCCGCCCCCACGCACGACAACCCATGCAGTTGCACATTGGCTTTTGGCAGCCGCGGCAGGTCTAACACTCGGCCTTCCGCAAGCGCGAATCCGCCGACGGTTCCATCGTGGGTTCGCGCAACGGAAAGGTAGCGGAGCTTGCCCAGGTTCTTTTCCAGGTAGCTGAAGTTCGCCTCCCGGTAGTTCTCGCCAAACACTCGCCGCACCTGTTCGAACACCTCGGAAGGAACAGCGTCCGTCTCGTAAACACCAATATCGAACGCCTCGTCCTCGACCATCCGGTTTCTCGCCCTCCTGTCCCACCGTGGACTGTAGGTGGCTAGTATTCCCGCGACAACAGGAGGAATCCATCGTGACCGTTCACTACACAACTGAAGGTACGACCGTGATCGTGACCATCGATCGCCCCGAAGTCCGCAACGCCGTCGACCGCGAGACTGCAGCAGCACTCGCGGATGCGTTCCGCGCGTTCGAGAGTGACCCGGCTCTCGCCGTCGCCATACTCACCGGAGCGAATGGCACGTTCTGCGCCGGCGCCGACCTCAAGGCAGTCGCCACTGGCGGTGGCAACCGCACCGCGACCACGGGCGACGGGCCAATGGGGCCGACCCGGATGCGGCTGTCCAAGCCAGTGCTCGCAGCCGTTGAGGGTTTCGCCGTCGCAGGCGGCCTCGAGTTGTCCCTCTGGTGCGACATGCGCGTTGCTGCCGAAGATGCAGTCTTCGGGGTCTACTGCAGGCGCTGGGGCGTACCACTGGTCGATGGCGGGACAGTCCGGCTCCCCCGGCTGATCGGCGAAAGCCACGCCATGGACCTGATCCTCACCGGTCGAGGCGTGAGCGGCGAGGAAGCACGGATGATGGGCCTTGCGAACCGCATCGTGCCGAAAGGCCAGGCACTCACCGCCGCGAAAGAACTCGCCGCCCAGCTCGCGGCGTTCCCCCAGCGGTGCCTCCGCAGCGATCGACTGTCCGCACTTGAACAGTGGGATTCGTCGTTCGCAGACGCGATGAAAAACGAGACCAGCCGTGGCCGTAAAGTCATCGAATCCGGTGAAACACAGGAGGGCGCCGCCCGGTTCGCAGCGGGTGCCGGCAGGCACGGAGCGTTCAGTTAATCCTCGGCACGCACCGCGAGGACAACGGTCCTGAACGCGTACTCTCCCTCGTTTGGAGTTCCGCTACAGGTCATCAGCGTGATGCTTTCGGCGCCCTCTCGCCCGTGGAGCAGCGCGCCCATGTCGATAGTCCCCAGGGCGTAGTCCACCACCGAAGTCACTGTGTAGCGGTGTTCGCTCGAGTCGCTCAGCGCGACCGTAATCTCATCCCTGGCCGAGAGTGTCGAAAGGCGGGCGAAGACTCCCGGCCGGCCCCCATACCAGACGTGGGCTGCGAAGAACGTGGCCCCACCCTCACCCGGTAAGGAACAGAACGCCGGGTTCCACCCCACTGTGCCGGTGTCCTGTGGAACGTCGAGCCGGCCATACGCGTCGAGGCCATAGCGCCCCACTTTCGTGCGGCTCAGGCCAAGCGTCGGAATGCTGATGGAAACAATATCGACCGGGCCTGGCGGCGGCGGTGGCTGCGGTTCGCCCGCGTCCTTGCCATACCGCTCGATGGCCGCCTCAGTCTCCGCGATGAAGACGTCGTCCACCCTCACCGGCATCCCCGTGAGCCCGTCCCGCCCAACATAACGCAGGGCCTGCCCGAATCCTGAGTGAACCACATGGAGAGTGTACGCGGACATTCGTAAACTCGCGGTGTGTGAACCGCGCCACAGTTTGAAAGAGTGCCGCTAAATTTCCCGTTGACAGTTAACCTTTGTGCTTGCACTATCGTTTCTCAAGAACAAGCGCGGCAACGCCGGTAAGGAGAGTCTCATGGCTAATACGTTTTGCAACCAGGCGACTGCACGCGGAGACGCGTCGATAGGCTAACGGACCTGCACCATCAGGACGGCCTCGACGCCGTACCGCTCAGCGGTACGGCGTTTTTGTTTGTACAGCAGAAAGCGTACCGCGGGGCCCGCGTCAGCATCGCCAACCATCCATCAGACCTGCCACAGCATCTGTGGCTCTAGAACTGCCGTAACCAGTCTGCGTGTGATAGCGCGAGCAACGGCGTGCATCTGCATGGCCATTTCTGGCCAATTGGCGACAGTAGGAGTGAAACCGTGTTGAACATGATGTTGACGCACTCACCGCAAATCGCGGCGATGGCGTCAAATAAACGCTACTTCGGCGATGAAAAGAACCACGCCATTCTGCACAAGATGGCATGGGCGAACTTCGCGAAGGACAGAAATGCTCACCAGGAGCATCAAGGAACCAGAAATCGGCCGCAGGCCACTGCAGCCAGGAAGGAGAGTCAGAATGTTCCAGGAATTGCTAGTCGTTCTTGACGGGCGCGTTGCGACGCTTCGGGATGGCCGGGTCGCCGGTTTCCATCCACCTGAGCCAGAATTCCTAAGGCGCCGCTATGAGCACGCCCAGGTGCTCCGCGAACTGAAACGCGAAGATCGCCTGCGTGCCCTGCTCGAAGACGAGTCCCAGGGTTTCGTTGAGCGCATCCGGCAGCGCCTCGGTCTCGCCCAGTGAACCCAACGAGCGCGCGACACAACGGAGAGGGCTCCTTCGAAGGAGGGAGCCCTTTCGCTCGTCCGCTACCTCGTGCGTCGATTGTGAAACTTGGTAAACACCCCTCATCCACCGGCGTGAACCTGTCGAATCAAATGTTAGAAACCTGGAGGACACGACAATGTCACGCTACGAAAATGCCTGCCCACTTGACGCACGAAACCGTGCGAGCCGCTGTGCATCCTGCGTTGCCGCGCACGGCAGCGTCCCGCCCTGCGTGGTCGCCTACCTCGGCCAGCCGCAGGCGCTGGTCGCTTCGAACGTTCTCCCGCTGCATCGGGTTGAAGTTGTGGACGCGCGCAAAGCCGCCTAAAACCCGCTCGTACAAGACCGGGGATCCAACCTCTGGCCGCGTTAGCGGCTTTCGTGGCACGATTTCGTCATGCCCAAGCAGGTTTCCAACGTTGCGAGCGATGACTATCTGACGGCCATCTACCGCCTGAGCCACGACGAGGGCCTCGACGTGATCGCCGTACGCCTCGCCGATCGCCTCGAGATCACGCCGCCGTCCGTCGCCGGGATGCTCAAGCGTCTCCTGCGCGACAACCTGGTTATTACCGATTCGAAGAAGATCATCCGGCTCACACCGGAAGGTCTGCGGCGCGCCGAACAGATGGTTCGCCGGCACCGCCTCGCCGAGTGCCTGATCACCGATGTCCTCAAGGTTCCCTGGTGGCGCGCCTACGAAGAGGCGCACCTCCTCGAACACGGCATCTCCGATATCACCGAGCCCCACCTCTTCGAGACCCTCGGCCGCCCCCAGCGGAGTCCCTTCGGCTATCCGATCCCGGGCCACGGCCCCACCCGCAAACTAACCATGACCACCCTCGCCGATATAAACGAAGGCGAGCGGGTGGAGATCGACCGCGTCTTCGAAGAGGACGAGCAACTCCTCCAGTTCTTCGATGAAGAAGGCATCCGCCCAGGCGTGGCCGTGGTTCTCGAGTCCGTTGCCCCCTACCGGGGGACCGTCACAGCCAGGATCGCCGACCGTTCCGTCGTGATGGGGACGCAGGTGGCCAGCCGGATCTGGGTGAATCGCACCAAATAGCCCACGCATAACCGGGTTCCACTACGCCACTCCGTCGCGACAGCCGACGATCCCGGAGATGGACCTCTTAACGACGGCGGATCGCTCTCGGCCATTGCGCGCCCTCGTGATCGAGGATGACCCCGCACTGGGGAGACTGATCCAACTGGTCCTCGGGCAGCACACACGTGATGTGACCGTCGCCCGAACTGGCGCCGAAGCCCTTGCCGCCGTACGGCGCGAACGGTTCGATGCAATTGCCTCCGATATCTCGCTTCCCGATATGTCCGGCCTCGAGGTCATCGCCGAGACCCGTTCGATCGCGCCATCTGCCGGGATCGTTGCCATCACTGGCTTTGTCGATGTCGATGTCGCCGTCCGTTCGATGAAAGCCGGCGCCGATGACTTCCTGGGCAAGCCCTTCGACGCCGAAATCCTCTGGCACCTGCTTAACAAGGCGGTCGATAGCCGTGCCCGCCAGCTCGAAGCCGAACAGGCTACCGTCTACCGTACCCTCGCCTACACCGACGCCCTCACCGGTTCGCCCAACCGCCGCTTCATCGATGAGTTCATCGTCGAGGCCGTTGCCGAATCGCAGCGCCACAACCACCCACTGACCGTCGCTTATCTCGACATCGATAACTTCAAGCTCTTGAACGACTTTGTAGGCCACGAAGAAGGCGACCACGTCCTCAAGAAAGTCGCCGCCTCACTCGGCCGCCACATCGCCCCACCAGCGAGATTCGCCCGCTTTGGCGGCGACGAGTTCGTCGTCGTGTTCCCCGGACTCGATGAGTTCAGGGCACGCCAGGTCATGGATCGGGTCTGTCGATCGGTGTCCGAAATCGAAGTCATCAACGGTGCCCGGATCAGCCTCCCGACCCGGATAAGCTGTGGCGTCGCAGCCTTCCGCGGCTATGAGTCACCGCGCGACCTTATCGCCGAAGCCGAAGACCAGATGTACCTGGACAAGAGCATGTCGCCCAACTCGGTGGTCGGGAACTCATCCGATGCGCCTGCCGACGGTCTCCTCAAAGTGAGTAACCTCAAGGCGCTCCGCAACCTCGTCAAAGCCATCGACCGCCGCGACAGTTACACGCGCTTCCATAGCGATCACGCCACCCAGATGGCGATGAACGTGGCCAGGGAGGTCGGCCTGAGCGACGAAGAACTCAGCGCTATTTCCATCGGCGGACCGATCCACGACCTCGGCAAGATTGTTGTCGCCGACGAGATCCTTCGAAAGCCTGGCCCGCTCACACTCGAAGAGCGGAAGAGTATGGAAGAGCATCCATTGCTCGGCGCCGCCATCACCGCCGCCGTCACCGATTACGACACGGTCGTCGACCTCGTCCGTCACCACCATGAGCGCATCGATGGCGATGGGTATCCGGGCCACCTCAAGGGCCACGAGATCAGCGCCCCCACCCGCCTGTTCACCCTCGCCGATGCGTACAGCGCTATGACCACCGACCGCCCATATCGCAAGGGCCTGAGCCGTGAACGTGCAATCGAAGAAATCCTCAATGGTCGCGGTACGCAATTTGACCCCGATTTCGCCGAAGTGTTTGTGAAGGTCCTCGAGCGCCAGTACCGGGATGCTGCCGCGTGAGGCTCGGCGCCTACCATCTGTTCGAAATCGTTGCCTGGCCCGCCGCCGCCTGGTGCGCGATCGAATTGGCGCTGCGTGGCGTGTCGGGCGCGCATGCGGGCATGGCGATACCCGCCATTACCGGGCTTTGCGCCGCGCTCACGATCGTCGCCTGCCGTCTGCGCAGCGCCCAACTGGCCACTCAGGACAGCCGGGCAACGCCACCCGCCTGATTCGGCAGCCGCGGCCCAAGCCGCTAACCTCTTTGTATGGGCCATCGAAAGAAACGCAAGCGCGAGCGACGGCTCGATCAGCAATCGCGGGAACGCTGGCAGCACCAGCCGCAGGTGACAGAAGACGACTTCATCCAGCCGGAACCGATCTCGCTGCTCGGAATCGCCGGTATGCGCCCCTCCTTCGGTCCCCGTGGGGAACAGCCCCGCACCTGCGGCAACTGCCGCCAGTTCATCGAAGACCACGATTTCGGCCGCGGGACATGTTTGCATATCGCAAGCGGGATCTTGAACCCCTTCACCGATACGCCGGCCTGCGACTTCTTCGAGCGCACAAAAGCCTCCAGCCGCCGATAGCGTCCTGGTTAGAGAGGCGAACCCCGGGTTAACCGTTCTGGTGCGGCTAATTGCCCCGCTCGATACGCTTGTGGCCGATGCGTAGTCTCTGGATATTCGCCTCCATCGCGGCCGCAACGATGCTCCTTGCAGCTTGCGGCGATGGCCCTGATAAACCTGCTCCGACGGCAACCGCTACCCTCCCGGTGGAAGACGCGGGCCCAATTCAGGGTCTGCCGGTTTCCGGAATGGCTGTCCAGGAACTCGAGTTCAACGGCGTTGTTGAAGGGAGCATGTCCGAGTCATCGGCCAACTGCGCCTGGCTTCGCAGTTCATCGGGCGGCCCGGGGCGTTTCCAGATGTCGCTCCGGGGGCTCGTCGGCGACAGTCCACACACCCTCCGTGTCGTCGTCCACGAATACGACGGCCCTGGTGACTACAGCTGGGATGGCGTCAAGGATTCTGGCCCTGAGGTCAACTTCGAAATGGATGGGACTGAGACCGGCCACGGAACGATTTTCATCGATGAGACCGGCGCTGGCGAAATCGATGCGACCATCAGCTCGCCCGACCAGGGACGAATCCACGGCCTTTTCCAGTGCCCCGGTATCCCTCGCTAAGCCATCCTTCCCACTACGACAGGTTCAGGCTTTTCATAAGCACTGATACAATATCTTGTGCTCGGGGTATTGACTCGCCACAAGATGTTGATGCATACTCGCCGACGCACCGCGATCAATTGCTAAGGTGTCTAGACGCTTAAAGGATTTTACGTCAACTCATGCGCTGCCCCTTTTGCCACTTCCGCGATTCCAAAGTGACCGATAGCCGGGCGAACGATGAGGGCATCCGCCGGCGCCGCCAGTGCATCGCCTGCGGCGAACGCTTCAGCACGGTCGAAAACGTCCAGTTCTCCACCGTCCAGATCCTGAAGCGCGACGGCCGGCGCGAGGAGTTCTCACGCGAAAAACTCCTGCGTGGCCTCCGCAGCGCCTGCGCAAAACGGAATATCTCGGTCGTTCAACTGGAGGGCATCGTCGGAGATATTGAGGCCAAAGTGAACGCTGATGGGCGGCCCGAGGTTCCATCGCACGTTTTGGGAGAACTTGCGATGGATGCCCTGCGCCGCCTCGATCACATCGCCTATATCCGCTTCGCGTCCGTCTATCGCTCGTTCACCGACATCGAATCGCTCAAGGAAGCGGTTGACGCGCTGGAACAGGGCCGGGTGCCGAGCGCCGAAGAGCGCGAGCTCCAGCTCGGATTTCCGGAAGCGCCAGCCCCGGAGCCTCGCGGTCCGCGGCTCCTCCAGGATGTCGAAAGCCGCCATTTCGCGGAATCGGTGAGTTGACCATGAAAATCTGGGAAGTCCATGCGATGCACTCCGGCGGGCGTATTCGGACCACAGGCGAAGGCAACTGCGAGATCGACGGCCTGCTCTTTTCCGAAAAAGGCTACCTCCTCGCGATTCGCGACATGCGCCCCGCCCAACTCTTCCGCCTCATCGACGAAATCGGCCCGGAAAACGCTGCCTCGGAGCTTCTGAATTACTACACATCGCCTGAACCAGGGCACCTGGGCCAGGCTCTCGCGACCGGACGATCCCGTCTCGGTGACCCGATCATCATGCGCAGTGATGAGGTCCGAACCCCTGCCCGGGAGTTTGCGCACTGAATTCACCACTGGACAGCTAGAACGTTTGTTCGTATCTTCATCAACCCCCGCCGCCCGCGGCGGACTATCGAAATTGGGAGGAACACCATGGTCACGACTTCTTCGGACACCCGCGGATTTGGCGGCTCGGGCGAATTCGAACCGGAACAACTTTCGGAAAACGCGAAGGTTGTCATCGAGCGCCGCGTCTCGCGCCGGAACGACAAGGGCGATGCCCTCGAGACCCCGGACCAGGTGTTCCGCCGAGTCGCCCAGAACCTCGCCGAGGCGGAGGCGCGTTTCGGAGGCGGTGAGGGCGACCGCATAGCCGCCGAAAATTCGTTCTATCAGCTCCTGGCGTCGCTCGATTTCCTCCCGAACTCTCCGACTCTGGTGAATGCGGGCCGCGACCTTCAGCAGCTTTCTGCGTGCTTTGTCCTCCCTGTCGAAGACTCGATCGACGGCATCTTCGAAACGGTGAAGCACACCGCTATCATCCACAAGTCGGGTGGCGGCACCGGCTTCTCATTCTCCCGCCTGCGGCCATCGAACGACCGGGTGCGCTCGACGATGGGTGTTGCCAGCGGTCCCGTCTCGTTCATGCGCGTCTTCGATTCCGCAACCGAAGCGATCAAGCAGGGTGGTACGCGCCGCGGCGCCAACATGGGCATCCTTCGCGTCGACCATCCCGATATCGATGAATTCATCGCAATGAAGGCCGATATGACGACGCTTCAGAACTTCAACATCAGCGTCGCCGTCACCGAACCGTTCATGAAGGCCGTCGAGACGGGTACCGATTTCGATGTCATCAATCCACAAACCGGCGCCGTCGTCGGCAAGCGCGATGCCCGCGAAGTCTGGGAGAAGATGTTTGCCAACGCCTGGAAGAATGGCGACCCCGGCGTCATCTTCATCGATCGGATCAACCAGGGCCGCGCCAACCCCGTTCCCCCGCGCGGCCCGATCGAGTCGACCAATCCTTGCGGCGAACAGCCCCTCTACCCGTATGACTCGTGCAACCTCGGCTCGATTAACCTCGGCCACTTCGTCACCGGCGCCCCCGGCAGCAAGTCGGTGGATTTCGAACGCCTTGGCACCGTGGTCCGCCGCACCGTCCACCTGCTCGACAACGTCATCGAGATGAACCACTACCCGATTCCCGAGATCGCTGTAACGTCCCATGCGATTCGCCGCATCGGCCTCGGGGTCATGGGCTGGGCGGATATGCTCATTGAGCTCCGGGTCGCCTACAACTCGGAAGAAGCGCTCTCCGTCGCCCGCGAGGTAATGTCACACATCCAGCGCGAGGCCGATGCTGCCTCGCAACAGCTCGCCATGGTCCGCGGCAGTTTTCCTGATTGGGCCGTTTCGATTTACGGACCGAACGGCCAGGAAGGCCCTCGTCCGATGCGCAACTCCACGCGAACGACAATCGCGCCCACCGGCACGCTCAGCATCATCGCCAACTGCTCTGGCGGGATCGAGCCGGTATTCTCGCTCGCGTTCATTCGCTCCCATTACCTTGATAAGAACGATCCCACCAGGCGCACCGAGCTCGCCGAAGTAAACGAGCAGTTCGAGGCCGTTGCGAGGGCAGAGGGCTTCTTCAGTGATGAGCTCATTCGCTTCCTCGCCGAGGGTGGCCACCTCGCCGAACGGGCGGAAGTGCCCCAGTGGGTGAAAGACACCTTCGTGACCGCGCACGATATCGCCCCCGAATGGCATGTGCGCATGCAGGCGGCATTCCAGGAGTTCACCGACAACGCGGTTTCGAAGACGATTAACTTCCCCAACGAAGCC
>JBATAT010000295.1:0-11251 GCA_049662005.1 Tepidiformaceae bacterium | reverse complement strand
AAGTATCGCAGCGACTAGAACAAAAGTTCTTGACTTTCAGAACAACTGTTTGCATACTCCGGCTACTTCTTTACGGAGGCGGAAATGGACAGGTGTTGTCACGGTTTGGTTGCGACGACTTGCAGCGGTTGCAAGACGAAGAGAATGCCGTCGGTCTACCTGAGCGCGGGCGGTGACACCTATCATTCGGTCGTTTCTTGTCCGGCATTTCACGCGGGACGAAGGAAGGCGGCCCGGTACGGCTACGAGAACAGGGAAATCGAACAAGTCGCGGTCTACCAGGCGTCCCTGCGCGATTTCCTACCTTGCCAGGCATGCTATGGAAAAGCGGCCTTTGCAACGCGGGCGAGCTAGCCTCTAGCCTGAGGCGTCCTTGTAGGTTTCACGGGTCACGCGCAGTCCCGATGCAGTAGTTAGTCCCAAGGAGCGGCCCGCCCGTGGAGCATCCATCGAAGATTAAGTAGAAGACCTGGCCGTCAATGACGTGAAGGCTATCGTTCAGCTCGCGAAGTCCAGTGCCAACCGCGGGGCGCTGAGGTGCGCTATCATCGCTACCAAAGGTTACGACATCAACGAACATCCGCTCATCGTCGTCGACTAGCCCATGTGAGTACTGTTTGAGGTAGCCGAACGGACTGATTCCAACAGAACGAAATCAGAAAGGGACGGAAGATGGAATTCCCAACTCAAAAGACCTATTCCGTCATAATCTGCGGATTGGGCCTGGCGGTCGTCGCTGCCGTTGCGATCTTTCTTGTGATAGATCAGACTTTAGGAGCGTCTCGGCCGGTTTCATTGGCGCACGCGTCCTCGATCGAGACAGGCAGCGGAGGACAAGCCCAGCCACGCATCACGCACATCGTTCCGCAGGACGCCGACCAGAGCGTCAAGGATATGCTTGCCGACGGCCTCGTCACCTTCGAAGAGTACGAACACGCCATCGACAACACGATGGTGTGTCTTGAAGAGAAGGGCGTAGCCCATACGCAGCCAGCGTATGACGAATCCCGAAAACAGTTCTCGTACATCACGCGCATTGTTGGACTACAGTCTTCGGGTGCCGCTGCGGACGATGAATGTTCCATGCGCTACGAGCGCGACATTCAGGTAGTGTGGCTCACTCAACAATGGGTGCCAACGATGAGCGAGGAGGAAGCAGAGTCCGCATCTCTCAAGTGCATGGAGAATCTCGGGCTCACTTTCAGCAGCTTCGGCGAGTTGCGCGATTACTGGGCGTCAACGACGAGTGATTCACTCGAATTCAAACGCTGTGTGAAGATGGGGATCTATCGAGTTGACACAGGCGGCCAGGAAAGGCCATGGCCGACGCCAACAAGCTCGGGACAGCGATGACTTGTACACCCCGAACAGCAGGGGCGTGCTTTGGCAGAGCCGCCTTTGCAAGGCGGGCGAGTTAGCCTCTGGCCATTCGGCTCCCACCTCGTCCTCGGTAAGCCCCCCGGCGTAGACTCTCGCCCATGCACATCGACGAACTCGACACTCCCTGCCTCCTGCTCGATATCGACAAGGTCAACACGAACATCGCCACCATGATGGGCATCCTTGCCGGCACCGGCGTCAGTCTGCGCCCCCACTTTAAGACGCCGAAATGCCCGGCCGTCGCTGAACTCCAGCTCAAAGCCGGCGCCATCGGCATCACCGTCGCCAAGCTCGGCGAAGCTGAAGTCCTCGCCGATGCGGGCCTCGGCCCCATCCTTATGGCGAACCAGGTCGTCGGCCCCATCAAGATCGACCGCCTGATGGCGCTGCTCGCGCGCGGCGTCGATATCACCACGGCCGTCGAATCCGACTTCAACATCGATGAGTTAGTCGCCGGGGCGAAACGGTCGGGCCAGAAGCCGGCTGCCGTCATCGAGGTCGATGGCGGGCTGCGCCGCTGCGGTTCGGCCACGCCCGCAGAGACGGTTCACCTCGCTCGCCGCCTCGTCGATGAGGGCATCGATTACCGCGGCATCATGGGCTACGAAGGCCACATGTACGGCCAACCCGACCCCGGCTTGCGCACCGAGCTCATCAACACCTCGCTCGGCGTGGTGAACGACCACGTCGAAGCCCTCGCCGAGGCCGGCCTCGCCCCGAAGATCGTCTCAACCAGTGGCACGGCAAGCGTCCTCATCGCCAGCAAAACCCCCGGCGTCACCGAACTCCAGGCCGGCACCTACGTCTTCAACGATTTGCATAACGAAGAGTTCATCCCCGGGCTCTTCGAAAACGCGTTGACCCTCCTGCTCACGGTCATCTCCGTGAAGGAGCGCTACGCCGTCGGCGATGCCGGCGCGAAGTCGCTCACGAACGAATTCGGCCCCCCGCTCGCGGTCGATGGTTCGGTCAAGGTGGCCCGCCTCAGCGAAGAGCACTGCACCATCACCGGCGAAGGCGTCCCGAACCTCAAGCCCGGCCAGCGCATCGAAGTGGTCCCCAGCCACGGCGACACCACCCTCAACCAGCACGATGTCTACTACATCCGCCGCGGCGACGAAATCATCGACACCTGGCCCATCCTCGCCGCGCGCAAATTCCGCTAGCCAGCCGCACGATCGCCACCCACCACACACAAACCCCAGGCGCGACTGACAAGGAGCGCTGCAATGCCGGCACCGCCACGAACCCCCCACCTCCGGCAAGCCGACCCACCACACACAAACCCCAGCCGCGACTGACAAGGAGCGCTGCAATGCCGGCACCGCCACGCAGCCGCAACCTCCACCCGAAACTCGCACCACCCTGCCCCGGGATGAGCGGCGTCGTACAATAGGAAAAACACCAACTCGGAGGCGTACGAATGCGCGAGTGTCCATGGTGCGGCCGCCAGAATCTGAACGTCTACAGCTACTGCATGCGCTGCGGCCGCGGTTTCGACCGGCCAGAAGAAGACGAAAAACCCAGGAAGCGGAACTTCCGATTCTGGATTTTCGGCAAGAACGACAACGAGAAGGCCGCGTAAGGGCGTTATCATCCTGCCGCGTGCCCCCATCTGGGGTGCGAGCGGCCCAGCCGGTTGATAGCGACGACGAAACCAACGCTTCCAGGAGGCCTTCGATGACTCCAACCCATGCTGGCGCCCTCCAGGTCACCCGCGAATCTCTCGCGTCGTTTCGCGCGTCCGTCAACGATCTGCCCCAGGAAGCGCTCGATTGGCAGCCACTCCCCTCGGCGAACTCGGCTGCCGTCCTCGTCCTTCACGCGATCACGGCCACGCGCTTCTTCCTACGGGCGGGCTCCGGGGACGTCCGCTCGCTTATTGAATACCGTAACAACGAGCGCGCGGATGCCTTCCGCACGGCTGGAGTTGCGAAGACGGAACTCATCCAGATGCTTCGCGATTTCGGCGACGAAGCCGAAACCATCCTCGCAGCCGGCACCGAAGCCCACCTCGGCGCGACCGTTTCGATGCCCTCGGACGGCACCTTCTCAGTCCCGGATCGCAATGGCGCCGGAACGCTCTTCGGAGCCATCGCCCACCTTCGCGAACACCTCGGCCATATCCAGCTCATGCACGACCTCTGGCTGACAGAGCACCCCGGGTAGGTTGTCATCGATGGCTTGCGCAGGGGTGTACAGTTCCAGCTAAGCCAAAGTGCCGCAGGAGCCATGACATGGAACGCAAGAACAACGAGTTCGAAATCCGCGGGATCAATCACCTCGCGCTCGTCTGCAAGGATATGGAGCGCACCGTCGACTTCTACTCGAACGTCCTCGGCATGCCGCTCATCAAGACTATCAACCTCCCGGGAAACCTCGGCCAACACTTCTTTTTCGACATCGGCAACGGTGATTCGCTCGCCTTCTTCTGGTTCCCGAAGGCGCCGAACGCCGCTCCCGGCATCTCCTCGCCGACCGGTATCCCCGGAGAAGGCGAACTCGAGACAGCCCATGGTTCCATGAACCACGTCGCATTCGATGTGCCTGCCGAGAAGTTCGACGAGTACCACGCGAAGCTCTCGGCAAAGGGTGTCCACGTGACGCCCATCCTCAACCACGACGACAGTCCCCGGCAGATGAGCAAGGAAGTCCACGCTGGAACCTTCGTGCGCTCGTTCTATTTCATGGATCCCGATGGCATCTTGCTCGAATTTGCCACATGGCTTCGCGTTCTCGGAACTGCCGAAGACCTGCAGCACAAACCAGCTCGCGCCGAAGATGCCGATCGCTACCTCGGACTCGTCCCGGCAGGCGGGCAGTAGCCGCCGCGACCCGACGCCGCCGGGCCGGCTTCTAACCGGCGCCTGCCGGTGCCATCACCTTCGCAAGGAACGCATCCACGATCGCGTTGTACTCTTCCGCAGCCTCGTAATACACGTTGTGCGGCGCACCGGCTATCGCGTGGTATTCCGAACCGGCGACCGCTGCCGAAAGCGCCTCGCACCGCGGCACCGCCGGATCCAACGCACCCACGATCACACACATCGGAGACGTGATGCGAGCCACGGCCGCAGCCATTCCCTCGCGCTCCGAGAGCGTCTTCGCCGATGGCTTCCGTGGGTTCCGCATCGCTTCCAGCCGCGTCGCCGTCGAGCGAATCCGGAGGTAGCGCTCATGCATGCGCGGCTGTGCTTTCTTGAACCCGTCGGTCAGCGAATCGCCAATCGGCAGGAAGAGGATCTCCGGATCGAGAGGCTGCTGCGCAGGTGGGGTGACACCGGGCGTGCCAGCCTGTGCAATGCCCGCCCCGGAAGGGATCAGCGCGAGGGCGTCTCCTGGGTGGCGGGTCGCCCAGCGCGTTAGCGTATTCCCGCCCATCGAATTCCCCGCAAGGATCGGCCGCGAAATGCCCAACACTGCGAGGAACCCTTCGAGTTCGTCGGCGCGGTCGGGTTCCTCAACGTCACGCGCTGAATTCGATGAATGGCCGTGATTCACGCTGTCGTACGAAATGCAGCGAAACCGGTCGCGAAAGTGCGCGAACTGCTGCCACCACGCCTCCCCACACGACGTGTTGCCATGAAGGAAGACGAGCGGCTGCCCCGCCCCTTCTTCCTGGTAGTAGATGTCGGTCTCGCCAACTTCAATCCAGGGCATCTGGCCCCTCCCGTTCGTTTTCGCGCATCCTACATCGGTGACGAATTAAGGCGCTTTGTCGTGCCTCCCCCCCACACGCGAACGAGGCGCCTGGTGGAGGGCGCCTCGTTCGCAAAGGGTGGGACGGGTATGTCTGTATCGTCAGCGTTTCCGCATGAGCGCTCCCCCGCTGATGAAGCTCAGAATGAGCGCCACGGCGAGCGCGATGAAAAAGACTTTGGCAACGAAGATCCCGAGACCTCCGAAGACCAGGACGAGCAAGATGAGCAAAAGCAACAGTGCCATGTGATCTCCTCCTACTGGACCCGCGTCGTGCGGTCGACGGGACGTTCGACGATTTCGGTGCGCGTGGTGTCACCCCGCGCGAACGGTGCAAAGCTCGCCAGGAACATCAGGTAGAGCATGATCCCGACAAATCCGACCGCCATCAGGATCCACCCGACTGCAGCGATGTCGACACCACTTGCGGTGTAATTGACAGCGAACGCGAGTACCGCGCCGACCGCCAGCAAGAACAAACTTACTCCAAGGGACATTTGCTTCCTCCTTCACCGGAAGCCCCGGTGCGTAAGGAGAGCATGCGAGCAAACGCGTTGCGGACGCGCCAGCGAAATCCCGTGAGACCTTGCGAACCTGTATCAAGCGAAGAAAGTACACTTTCGAATACCGTATATAGACTAGGGACAGAATCCGATGCCGGCACTAGTCTCGCTCCATGGCTATGACCGAACCCAACCCGGCCGAACGTTGCTGGACGAAACGTCAGCGCGAAGTGCTCGACCTCCTCGCTCGCGAGCGAACCAACGCCCAGGTCGCCGAGGCGCTTGGCGTGAGCCTGGCCGGCGCCAAATGGCACGTTAGCGAAGTACTCAGCATCCTCGGCGTCAGCTCTCGCGAAGAAGCAGCGGAGTACTGGCGTCAAGAGAGAGCTCTCCATCGTCGTGCCGGCCGAATGGTTCGGGCCATCTCCGCGTCGCTCTTTTCGCTGAAGACCGTTGCTGCCACCACCGGTCTCGCAGCCTGTGTCGGCGGCGCTGCCGTCATCTTCGCAATACCGGGACTTGCTGGAACCGACTCGGCGACTCCCGCCGCGATTGCCGAAACCCCGCCCGAAAACCCCGCTGACCTCCAGTACATCGAACTCGCCCATACCGGCTTACCCAACGGCGAAGTTGTCACCCTCTACGGGTCGCTCGGCGATACGCTGTGCTTCAAAACGGTCCGCAGTTCTGCGCCAAACCTCTTCGGTGTTGGGTGTTACGGTCCGCGCAACGCATTTGATGGCGCGCTCTTGATGGGGTTCGGCTCCGAAGGTTTCCATGGTTCGGTTCAGCCCGCCACCGACCACGTTGAGATTGAAATCTACGGAGAGCCGACCCTGGTCGTACCCGTTGTCGCACCAGATCCCTCGTTCGGCGTGGACCGGGAGTTCTGGATCGCTTCCGTGGCTCAAGTTCAGCGCGTTGCCGCGGTTTCGGCCGTCGGTGCCGACGGTGCTGTCCTCGATCGCGTCACCCTGTTCGACCCGCCCGGAACCCCGCCCCGCGCCCAGGTCACCGCGCCGTTGTCAGATCTCGTCCTCGTCGGGAGCAACCGTCCCGACCTACTGTCGGGCACGAACCCATACTCGGGTTCACGAGCCGGGGCCATCGCTGTCCCCGATGGCGGCGAATACCGGTTCCGCGTCGAACACGATGGCTCGCTGCCACTCGACTTGCACTTCTGGTGCCAGTCCGGCGTACTCCCACTGACGTGGGAATCGGGGCCGGATGCAGCCAGCAACGGCACCATCTCGGCCCACGTTCCACCGAACAGCGCAGGCTGCTTCTTCCTCGTCGGTGGTGGCAACGGCAACTTTCGCATCACCACGACCACAAGCCCGTAGCTTCGGTCAATGACCAAAGACCGTGACCATGCCTAATGCCTAATGCCTAATGCCCTACCACTCCTTGCCGATCCCCCCGCGCGCCCCAAAGAACGCTGAGGGCCAGTTCCTGCCGGTAATCATCGCCTTGTCGATGTCTTCCTTCGTGGCGATACCCTGTTCGGCGATAGCGCGTGCTTCCCGCGCAGCCGCCCCGAAGATCCGGTTCAGGAGGAAGCCGTAGGTGCCTGGCGTATCCCGCACCATCGAAACGGCCTTGCCACCGGCCTCCCCGAGCTTCGCAATCGCATCGACGGCGTCCTGCTCGGATTCCGGCGTATAAATCACTTCGCACATCTTCATCGTCGTCACCGGGTTCGAGAAGTGCATGCCGACGAAGAGCTTCTTGCGAGCGTCCGAAACATCGCGCGCCACTTCCTGGATGACGAAGCCCGAGGTGTTCGATGCGAAAATCGCCGACGGCTTCACGACCTTGTCGAGTTCCGCGAAAACCTGCTGCTTGAGTTCCAGCTTCTCCGGGATCGCCTCGATCACCACGTCACAATCCGCGAGCACGTCCAGCGATTCGCCGAACGTGACCCGCCCCATCGCCTCGATCGCGTCATCGAACGCGATCTTGCCGCGTTCGACGCCCCGTTTAATGCCCCACTTACCGTCGAAAACGGCGTGCTTCGTTGCATTGATCGCATCTTCGTTGATGTCGCGAACGGCCACCGAATAGCCGGCCAGGGCGTACGTCTGCGCGATGCCCCCGCCCATGATCCCTCCGCCCAGGACTCCCACCTTCTTGATGTCTTCGAATTTCATTGATCGCCTCCGGAAGTTGTGCCGGAATAGTAGACCGTTTGAGGCAGTAAGATCCGCTTCGCTCACCGGTCTTACGGTTCGGGAGACATCCCTGGGGTGCAAACATGTCGAAATTCAGCCGCGTCCTCGGCCACGGAACGGCCCTCTTGTTCATTGCAATGGGCCTTGGCTTTGTTGCCCTCGGCTTAAACGAGCGGTTCGGCAGCTGGCTCGACGCGAACTCCGCGTGCAACGGTGGCAGCTGCCCGGATGGCGCGGTGCGCACCACCTTCCTGATCCTCGGCATCAGCTTTCTCGCTGTCGGCGTTATCATCTCCGTCGCCGTGGAGTTCGCGCTACGCAAAACGAGCCGGATCCTCTCCCGGGTTTCGGCCGTTCCGGTTGCAGCCTCTCCTGTGACGTCCTCCCCGGTTTCGGCCGCTCCCACGATAGAAACGATCGGGGAATTGCTGGAATCCCGCGGCATCCACCTCAGTGAATCGTTAGGTGAATTGGCGAGCATTCGCCCGCAGGTCATCGATCTTCGAGGTCAACGATCAGGCGGAGCTCCGGCCGATCCGGCAGCGATTGGCGACTACCTCAGGATGTTCGGCATCTCGATCGACCCGGCGAAACTTCGCAACGCGCAGATCATCGGAGGGTCAGATCTGGTGCAGGCCGAGACCCTCGCGTCCGTGCCGCCCGAATTCGCTCCACCGGCCGCCAACCTCCTCCGTGAGACGGCAACCATCGTTCATAAGCGTGACCGAGGCGAAACCGTGGGGAACCAGAGACTCCTGGAGCTCGAACTGGAGGTCACTCCCATCGGTCGTGTGCCTTACCGGGTGACGGTAGCGTCGCTCGTCCGCGAGTCGCTCGCGGGCCTGCTTATTGAGGGTGCAACCGTCAACGTCCGCGTCGATGAACACAACCCGAACGCAGTCACCATCGACTGGTCAGAGAACTAACCTTCGCTCCGAATCGCGCGCGCGAGGCATTCCCAGACGCGCTTGGGTTCCGCATGGTGGTGGATCGTCTTGTGTTCGAGCCGTTCGACCTCGAAGAGGCCCTCCACTGCCGCCCATACCATCTGTTCGTCGAAGAATCGTTTCGTTTCGGAATACGACGGTCTCGGGGTGCAAAAAAACCCACGCTCGAGCTCCTCACCCTCGCCAGCGCCGTGGTTCACGTCATCGTCGGCGTTCACGCGGAAGGCAAAGGCGCCACCCTCACGAACAACCCGCCGAATTTCGCTGAAGGCTCGCCGCGTCGCTTCCCAGGGCAGGTAATGCAGCGAGAGCGAGGCGACGGCACCATTGAAGACGCCGTCTCGAAAGGGAAGTTGGCTAGACACGTCGGCCCAGAGGAAGTCCGCCTTCGGAGCGCGTTCCGCCGCAGCAAGCAGCGGAAGCCGGTCGAACGCGACGACCTCGAACCCGCGTTCCGAAAGCGTCGCAGCGTCACGTCCGGGTCCGCACCCAACCTCTAAGACCCTGGGGCCGGATGCCTCCAGCACGCCCACAAACGACAGAAGCCAGTCATCGCCTTTCGGCGGTGGCTGGCTTCTCTGTTGGTCTGCGGATGAAGACATCGTGCCCGTCCTTCGTCGTCTTCGCGGCGGCCACGGAAGAGTACGCGGTGCAAGCTAGTCGAGGTAGTCCTTGAGCTTCTTGCTGCGGCTCGGATGGCGAAGCTTGCGCAGCGCCTTCGCCTCGATCTGGCGGATGCGTTCGCGCGTAACGCCGAATTCGCGGCCCACCTCTTCGAGCGTCCGGCTCCGTCCATCTTCCAGGCCGAAGCGCAGCTGGAGAACACGTCGTTCCCGGCTGGTGAGGCTGGCGAGAACGTCCTCGACTTGCTCCCGAAGGAGTTGCTGGCTGGCCGCTTCCGCCGGCGCGAGCGCGGTCGGATCCTCGAGGAAATCGCCGAGGTGGCTGTCCTCTTCCTCGCCGATTGGCGTCTCCAGCGAAACGGGTTCCTGCGAGACCTTCTGGATCTCGCGGATTCGTTCTGGTGTATACGACGCCGCCTGGTCGGGCTTGCCCGATTCGGTCATCCCGCGCGCGATTTCCTCACTGGTAGGTTCACGGCCGTATTCCTGCACCAGCCGCCGGCTCACGCGGACGAGCTTGTTGATCGTCTCCACCATATGCACCGGGATACGGATGGTCCGCGCCTGGTCGGCAATCGCGCGCGTAATTGCCTGCCGAATCCACCACGTGGCATAGGTCGAGAACTTGAACCCCTTCCGGTAGTCGAACTTCTCGACTGCACGGATGAGCCCGATGTTCCCTTCCTGGATCAGGTCCAGGAGCGACATGCCGCGTCCGATGTACTTCTTTGCTACCGAAACCACCAGACGAAGGTTCGCCTCGGTGAGGCGGCGGGTTGCCTTCTGGCCATTCCTCTTCACCGTATCGAAGTGATACCGCAGCTTCTCTTCGAGCGGCGAGATCTTCTCGATCAGCCCATCGACAGGCGGCACCAGGTCGTCTTCCGTTCCGGCTTCGGTCCCCATTTGGGCAACCAGGTCGGCCGTGAGAATGTGGGTGATGATCGAGAGCTGGACGATCCGTATATGCGAATCCTCGTCCTCGATCTTCAACTTTGTGCTCACGTGGGAGCGGTAGTCCGGATCCATTTCGCCGTCGATCAGACCGCGGAACTGGGCATCGGCGATGGTTTCGCTGAACGAAAGGTTCTTGAGCTTCTGGCCCGCCGGGTCGCGCCATTTTCGCGTGACCTGGACCTCGCCTTCCTCGCGCGGCTTCACCAGCTTGTCGAAGTCATCGATGAAGCGCTTCGCTTCCTTGTAAACCGGGAGCAGGGCGGCCCACTGCTCAAGCAGCGTTACCGCCACGCGGGCGGCTGATGGCGGGTGGCCGTAGTTGGCAACGTACTCCTGCTCGATTGCCTCGATGTGCAGGCCCTCTTCCATCTGCCGCGCCAGGTGCTTTTCATCGTCGGCGGTAAGCAGGTAGACCTTCCCGATTTCGCGCAGGTACATGCGCACCGGGTCATCGATGCCCTCGGCCTCCTCAGTCATCAGGGCGAGGTTGGCGTCTTCTTCTTCCTCTTCTTCTTCGTCCGCCGCGGTGTCTTCTTCTTCGCTGTCGTTCTGAATTTCGTTGAGTTCGTCGTCGTTTGCTTCGTCATCGGCGAGAGCCGAAAGGCGGCTCAGCACGCCGTCGATTACGGCGCCGTCGCTCGCGGGGGCCGTGCCAGTAAGGACATCTTCTGTCATATGTAAATGGTACCTCTAAAAATGAACGGGGGGACGAACAGTAGGCGCGCAGGGCAGACTGCGCCTTGTGAAGTATAGCAAGCCGAATGCAACATTTCAATCGGAAAAGAAAGCGCTTCATTAAGTGCGAACGGAAGATCGGGTGCACATCGCGGGGCACCACACCATCTCCGATGCCTCCATACGTTGCCCTCGCTGAAAACCTGGCGCGACGCTCATCACAATCGATCGCAGGCTGGCGTCGGCTCCTGGCTTGCGCGGTGCCGTTGGGTGCGTCGAACCCGAGCCACGCTCTC